>DAIPIK010000176.1:0-2696 GCA_036770845.1 Polynucleobacter sp.
TCTGCCTGATAGGCAATTTCTTGCTCCATCAAACGACCAATCATGCCCTGCATTTGCTCAATATAAGCCGTAGCCCGCGGCTCTTGATCGGGCCGCATCAGACCGAGCGCATCGGAATCGGCATGCATGGCATCGATAAAACGCTGCGTCAGGGCGGCAATCGGCTCGCCATTTTCAATCGCCCGCTGAATAATTTTGTCGTCGATGTCCGTAATATTGCGAACATAGATCACCTCGTAGCCGCTGGCACGTAACCAGCGCGCCACCATATCAAACACAATCATTACGCGGGCATGGCCAATGTGGCAAAAATCGTATACCGTCATGCCGCAGACGTACATCTTGACCTGGCCTGAAACCAAGGGGGTAAAGACCTGTTTGGAGCGATTGAGGGTGTTATAAATTTGCAGCATAGGCACTAAAGAAGGGGCAAGTCGGATAAAACAAGCATGATTTGTTAGACTGAGCGCTGAGTATATCGAATACGCCCCTTCTTTAGCCCTTTACACCTCGCCACCATGACCTCAAGCCCGCCATTGCAGACGCCCCCGCAAGTGAACGCATCTGCCTTGGGCTTATGGTTAGGATTGCTGCTGATTGCCTTAGCACTGCCCAGCCACGTTAACGCACAGGCTTTTGGTAATCCAGCGGCAATCCAGGATCAGCCCAGCACGGTGCTCGCCCCATTTTTAGGCGGTTTTGGACCCAATGAGCCCCCTCGGCTTTCCCCAAATGCAGGATTTGATCCCCTGCCGCCTGAACTCTCCGAAACCGTTGCCCTGCCCTTCTTATCGTTTCTGATCATTGAACCCGATCCCGTGGTTCGCAACGGCATTCCCAGCGAAATTGAAAAGTTGGTCAAAGCCCAAAAGTATCCCGAAGCGATCAAGCGCATCAATGAACTGCTGCTTAAAAATCCCCGCAATGTGCAATTGCGTTTTGTGCTTGCCCGACTGCAGATCGAGTTAAAGCAATATGCAGCAGCGCAAAAAACCTTGATTGAAATCACCCAGCAATTTCCGGAGTTAGCTGAGCCGTACAACAACTTAGCCGCACTGGCTGCGAACCAAGGCCAATGGATTGAAGCGCGAGATTATTTGGAACTCGCACTCAAACTCAAACCAAGTTACGCGCTTGCGTCTGCTAATTTGGGCGAGGTATATACCCGCCTGGCTGCAAAATCCTATATCGATGCAGCCAAACAGCGTACCAACCAGCGCGAATACCAACGCCGTGCCACCGCCCTGCTTGGTATTCTGAAAACGCCTCAGGCTAGTAACAACCCATCTGCACCTAATCCACCCAACACATCCAAACCCATTACCAACCCTCAAGAAAGTAAACCCAGCAATGGCACAAGTACTCCTCAAAACCAATAAAGGCGACATCACCCTCACACTGGACGCTGTAAAAGCACCCAAGACCGTTGCCAACTTTTTAGCCTACGTTAAAAGCGGCCACTACGATGGCACTATCTTCCATCGCGTCATTGATAACTTCATGATTCAAGGCGGTGGCATGGCGCCGGGCATGAAACAAAAGCCCACCCAAGCCGAGATTGAGAATGAAGCCAATAATGGCCTCAAAAATGTCAACGGCTCGGTTGCAATGGCTCGCACCAATGAACCCCATTCAGCAAGCTCGCAGTTTTTTATTAACGTCAATGACAATGATTTCTTAAACCACACTGCGCCGACTGCACAGGGCTGGGGTTACGCGGTATTTGGCGCTGTTAGCGATGGCATGGATGTAGTCAATGCGATTCGTAAAGTGAAAACCGGTAGCTCCGGATTTCATCAAGATGTACCAACCGAAGATGTGGTGATTGAGAAAGCAACCGTTCTTGCTGAATAATTTCAATAGGCCATCGATCGTTCGGCTGTGAGCGTAATTCTCTGATGCAGCACAGTCACGCCAGCGCCTTTCTGATTTCAGATTTGCACCTGACGCCGTCAATGCCCTTGACGGCGCAACGCTTTTTTGATTTCTGCGAAAAGGAAGCGCGCGAAGTCGAAGCCGTGTTTATCTTAGGCGATTTATTTGAGTACTGGGTAGGCGATGATGCCAATGCGCAATCGCCTTTCCATAGCGAAGTCAAGAATGCCTTGGCAGCCCTGTCTAGTCGTGTAAAAACGTATTACATGCATGGCAATCGGGATTTTTTAGTTGGCACTTCATTTTTGAAAAAAACAGGCATGACCTTATTGGCTGACCCATGTGCCGTTCAGATAGCGGGCGACCAATACTCCTTAAGTCATGGTGATGGCTTGTGCACTGCCGATAGCGGCTACCAGCTGTATCGCGGCTGGACGCGCAAACCATCAACTCAAAAATGGTTTCTACGTCTGCCACTCGCTTGGCGTCACGCGATTGCCGATCGCCTACGAAAAAATAGCAAAGCACAATATCGACGTGATTCGCGCTTGAGTCTCGATGGTGTCAATCCAAAAGGTAATGTCACGCTAGAAGCATGTGCAGCGCTAGTACGGTCTCAATCAATCGATAAAATCATTCATGGTCATACCCACTTGCCCGCACGCCATCACGAAAGCCTTGAGGGCCTAGAGTGGCAACGCTGGGTTCTGTCCGACTGGGATTTGGATCATCCCGAAACCTACTTGCCCAAGGCCAGTGCACTGCGGATTGACCAGCACGGGGTACGTTACTTGGATTTAGTTAAAAACTAAATCCTTCAG
>DAIPIK010000177.1:0-2691 GCA_036770845.1 Polynucleobacter sp.
CCTGCATACCGCGGCTTTCCAGCTGGAAGACCGCAACGGTATTAGCGGATTTCAGAACCTCAAAAGCGGCAGGATCTTCCAAGGTGATGTCGCCGATACTCCAGTCTTTGCGATCGGCATGCAATGCTTTAATCCATCGCTCTGCTGCAGCCAAGATGGTCAGTGTTGTTAATCCCAAGAAGTCAAACTTAACAAGGCCAATGGCTTCAACGTCGTCTTTATCAAACTGACTAATAACGGAACTGCTGTCTTGGTCTTTAGAATCCTGTGTATACAGCGGACAAAAATCCGTTAACTTTCCGGGAGCAATTAATACCCCGCCGGCATGCATACCCACGTTACGGGTCATGCCCTCGAGTTGCTGGGCAAGCGCTAAGAGCTGCCGCACCTCATCTTCGTTGCGCTCGCGCTCAGCCAACTGCTTTTCTTCTTTTTTGGCCATCTCAATCGTGACGAGTTGACCAGGCTTAAATGGGACTAGCTTTGCGATGCTATCGACAAAACCATAGCCCTGTTCTAAGACTCGGCCCACATCCCGAATGGCTGCTTTGGCTGCCATGGTACCAAAGGTCGCAATTTGACTAACGGCATCTTTGCCGTATTTATCTTTCACGTATTGAATCACGCGGTCGCGCCCGTGCTGACAAAAGTCGATATCAAAGTCGGGCATCGATACCCGCTCTGGATTTAAAAAGCGCTCAAACAGCAAGTTGTATTTGAGGGGATCGAGATCGGTAATGCCAAGTGAATAGGCCACTAAAGAACCGGCGCCAGAGCCTCGGCCAGGACCAACGGGTACGCCATTGTTCTTTGCCCAATTAATAAAGTCGGCAACGATCAAAAAATAACCTGGGAATCCCATTTGCTCAATGGTCTTCACTTCAAACGTCAAACGCTCGCGGTAACGGGGTTCTTCTGCGGCACGCTTGTCTGCATCCGGAAAGTTACGCGCCATATGCTTTAGCAATCCGACTTCAGCCTGCTTAAATAAATAATCGCCGAGCGAGATGCCTGCCGGAATCGGAAATTCGGGCAAGCGTGGCTGTCCGAGCACTAGCGATAAATTGCAGCGCTTGGCAATCTCAACCGAGTTAGCGAGGGCGCTCGGTAAGTCAGCAAAGCGCTGCTCCATCTCGGCTTGGCTTAAAAAATATTGCTCGGGATTGAATTTTTTCTGGCGGCGCGGATTGCCAAGTAATTCACCCTCGGCAATACACACCCGCGCTTCATGCGCATTGAAATCATCCCGGTGCATAAACTGCACTGCATGGGTCGCCACCACCGGTAATGACAGCTTGCTGGCAAGTTGGCAGGCCAACTGCAGGTGCTGTTCATCTTGTGGATGCCCGGCGCGCTGCACTTCAATAAAGTAAGTGCCCGGAAAGAGTTTTTTCCAGCGCTCGGCAGCCGCTTTGGCCTGCTCTTCCTGACCGGCCAATAGTGCCACACCAACATCACCTAGATGCGCGCCCGATAGGGCAATCAACCCATAGGACAGGGTGTGACCAACGGCCTGGTCTTCTTTTTTTGCGGCCGGCTCACTAAACCACCGAGGGTCCACTTCTGCGCGCCCCCGCGATTGGTTATCAAGCGATGCTCGACTGAGTAACTGGCATAAGTTCAGATAGCCTGAATGGTTTTGAACTAATAGTAATAAGCGGTGCGGCTGGTCAGGGTCTTGCAAATTCGAAAGCCACACATCGGCGCCTGCAATCGGCTTGACTCCGCCCTCCCGGGCGGCCATGTAAAACTTGACTAGGCCAAACAGGTTGCTAAGGTCGGTAATAGCCAAGGCGCCCATGCCATCGTTACTGGCTGCAGCAACCGCATCATCAATGCGCACGACTCCATCCGTAATTGAAAACTCGGAATGAACGCGCAGATGAACAAAACGGGGTACGGCCATGAGATGATTTTAGCTGTGTCTAGTCTAAAACCACCCCATCCCCACTACCGCGGGCGCTTTGCGCCCTCGCCGACCGGACCTTTACATGCCGGTTCACTTGCCAGCGCCCTGGGAAGCTGGCTGGATGCCCGCGCAAATCAAGGTACTTGGCTGGTCCGCATCGAGGATTTAGATGTGCCGCGCTGCATTACCGGCATGGACCAGCGTATTTTGGCTCAGTTGCAGGCCTGTGGGCTTGTCTGGGACGAGGAAGTGATCTGGCAATCCCAGCAACTCAAAGCCTACCAAAACGCCTTAGAAACGCTTTACAGCGATCGGCAGATTTACCCCTGTACTTGCTCACGCCAGCAGATCACCAGCGTGCTAAGCGCTCAAGGCATGCTGAGGGCTCGCAATCAAGAGCAGATTTACCCTGGCACCTGCCGTCATGGTCATGTTTGGCAAGCGCAGCTTCCCAATAGCGGTTCAGCATCTGCTTGGCGACTTGCCATTAAACCCGATCAACAGATTTGCTTTACAGATACCGAGTTGGGGCAGCAAGAGCAAAACCTCAATGCGGATGTGGGGGATTTTGTACTGCGCAGGGCGGATGGGATTTTCGCGTATCAACTCGCAGTGGTCGTTGATGATGCCAGGCAAGGTATTACGCACATTGTGCGGGGCGCTGATTTACTCAGTAATACTGCGCGGCAAATTTACTTGCAAGGGATTTTGGATTATCCAACTCCCCAATACCGTCACTTGCCACTGGTTTTAGATCCGCACGGCGAGAAGTTAAGTAAACA
>DAIPIK010000178.1:0-2679 GCA_036770845.1 Polynucleobacter sp.
CCGAAACCCAGCCCGCTGCGCTCAAAGCCTTGCGCGCCTTGGCATGTGTCTGGATGGAGCGGATGGCCGAGTTCAACCCCCACCTTGGCGGCGCAGTGTGGCGCGGTACGGCGACGGAGTTGTCTGACATTTACCTGCAACTTTTTTGTGATGATTCGAAGTCCGCCGAGTTGAAGTTGATCGACAAGCAAGTGCGCTACGACGTGAGTACGGTCCAAGGCTTCCATGGCGATGCGGTCGACGCGCTAAGTGTTTTATGCGCTTGCCCAGGGTTGGAGCAGCACGGCGCGGTACAAAAAGTATTGGTTCACCTGATGGTGTACGACCGCGACGATGTGCGTGGCGCCTTAAAGCCAGATAGCCAAGGGCGTGCTCAAAGAGGCGATTTGCAAGCAGTTAAGCGATTGATGCAGGAAGATGTATGCAAATAAACCTCTCTAAACGGAATGTAGTCTTGGGAAGCGTAGCGATTTTGGCCGCTTTGGGGGGAGCTAGCATCGCTTTAAGAAAGCAAGCGTCTGGCCTCGGTTTGGAAGCAGAACAAGCCCTTTGGTCAGCCGAGTTTGACACCCCGGATGGTCAAGTTTTGAAAATGCAAAACCTCCAAGGCAAGCCCTTGGTGATTAATTTTTGGGCGACTTGGTGCGCACCCTGTGTAGAGGAAATGCCTTTATTGGACATCTTCTTCCGCCAAAATTCACCTAAAGGCTGGCAAATGGTTGGATTGGCGATTGACCAGCCTAGCCGAGTGCGGCAGTACTTAAGCCAAAACGCTATCAGCTATCCCATTGGATTGGCGGGCATGTTAGGCACCAACCTTGGCCGACTTTTGGGCAATGAACAAGGCGGGCTGCCATTCACCGTGGTGTTAGACGCCAATGGGGGTCTTATCCAGCGTAAATTGGGTAAATTAAGCGCCCAAGAGATCCAGACTTGGGCCTAAGAAGCTGAAATTGGTGTAAATTAGACCCTCTTTGGTCACAAATAAGGTATTTTATGGATTTGAGAAAACTCAAGACGCTGATCGACCTGGTCTCCGACTCCAATGTTTCTGAACTCGAAATCACTGAGGCAGAAGGCAAGGTTCGCATCGTCAAGAGTGGTCCATCCCAGGCTATGCATGTCGCCCAGCCCGCTGTGTCAAGCGCTCCTGCCTCGGCAGCTCTGGCCCCAGCACCGGTTGCGCCTGTCGCGCCCACGCCAGCAGAAGTCGCTGCAACCGCTGCTGCCGCTGAGCTGGACGGCCACGTGGTGAAGTCGCCTATGGTAGGTACTTTTTACCGTTCATCGAGCCCTGAGGCGGCCGCTTATGTGGAGGTAGGAACCCAAGTCAAAGAGGGGCAGACCATTTGCATCATCGAAGCGATGAAGATCTTGAACGAAATTGAGGCTGACAAGTCCGGCACCATTACCCAAATCGTGGCCCAAAACGGCCAAGCGGTGGAATACGGCGCGCCTTTGTTTGTCATTGCTTAATCCTCGGTAGTTAAGCATGTTCAAAAAAATCCTGATTGCCAACCGAGGCGAGATCGCCCTGCGCGTACAGCGTGCTTGTCGCGAACTCGGCGTCAAAGCGGTAATGGTCTATTCCGAAGCCGATAGAGAAGCCAAATACATCAAACTCGCTGATGAAGCGGTTTGCATCGGCCCCGCCTCTTCTGCCAAAAGCTATCTCAATATGCCCGCCATCATTGCGGCGGCAGAAGTCACCGATGCCGAGGCGATTCACCCCGGCTATGGATTTTTAAGCGAAAACGCTGATTTTGCGGAGCGCGTAGAAAAGAGCGGCTTCCAATTTATCGGCCCTACTGCCGAGTCCATCCGCATCATGGGCGACAAGGTGTCGGCCAAGCAAGCGATGATCAAAGCAGGCGTGCCTTGTGTGCCTGGTTCTGAAGGCGAATTGCCAGATGACCCCGCGCAAATCCGTCGCATTGCCAAGATGGTCGGCTATCCCGTCATCATCAAAGCCGCTGGCGGCGGCGGCGGTCGCGGTATGCGTGTGGTGCATTCAGAAGCAGCGCTCATCAACGCAGTGTCTATGACCAAATCCGAAGCAGGTTCTGCTTTTGGTAATCCAGCGGTCTATATGGAGAAATACCTCCAAAACCCAAGACACATTGAAATCCAAATCTTGGCTGACAAATTTAAAAACGCGGTGTATCTGGGCGAACGCGATTGCTCGATGCAACGCCGCCACCAAAAAGTGATTGAAGAAGCGCCTGCACCTGGTATTCCTCGCAAACTCATCGATAAAATTGGCGAGCGTTGTGTGGCTGCGTGCAAAAAAATCGGTTATCGCGGCGCCGGTACTTTTGAGTTTCTCTATGAAAACGGCGAGTTTTATTTCATCGAAATGAACACGCGTGTGCAAGTGGAGCATCCTGTGACCGAATACATCACGGGTGTCGATATTGTGAAAACGCAAATCATGGTGGCAGCGGACTTGAAGTTGCCATTCACGCAACGCGATATCGTTGTCAAAGGCCACTCGATCGAATGCCGTATCAATGCGGAAGACCCGTTCAAGTTCACGCCTTCTCCTGGTCGCATCACCATGTGGCATGCGCCTGGTGGTCCGGGTGTGCGAGTGGACTCACATGCCTACACCAACTACTTTGTGCCGCCGTATTACGACTCGATGATCGGCAAAATCATTGTGTATGGCGATAACCGCGC
>DAIPIK010000179.1:0-2667 GCA_036770845.1 Polynucleobacter sp.
CATTCAAAATTTGCTCGCGCTCGGCATCCCGAATGCGCTGCAGAATCACTTGCTTAGCGGCTTGCGCACCAATTCGGCCAAATGCCAGGGACTCAATCTGCTCTTCAATGAACTCACCGACTTCCATGTCCTGAAATTGCTCTTGGGCCTCAAACAGCAGGATTTCTTTATCAGGCTCTTGTAAACCAGCTTCGTTGGGAACGACCAACCAGCGGCGAAAGCTTTCGTACTCACCAGACTCACGGTCGATGCCGACGCGAATATCGACATCCTCTTCATAGCGTTTTTTTGTAGCCGATGCGAGCGCAAGCTCGAGTGCCTCGAAAACAATTTCACGATCAACGTTTTTTTCACGCGCAAGTGCGTCAGCCAACATGAGAACTTCACGACTCATGATTTTCTTCCTTTGAAATCAATGACAGGGACCAACCGAGTCTTATCGACCTCGGCAAGGGAAAACTCCAACTGAGACTCTGCACCATCGCTCGCCTCAAACAACAAACCAAACTTGGCATCAGGTGAGTCAACGCTTCCTGCGATGAGCCCCTCCAATACGCCACGAAAATTCTTACGACCAGAAACTGCAACACGCAATTTCAGATCAACCTCAAAACCCGCAAATCGCACAAAATCAGCTGCGCTTTTCACAGGGCGATCCAGTCCTGGGGACGAGATCTCCAGTCTTTCGTACGGAATGTTTTCCACCGGCAAGGAGTAACTCAACTGGTGACTTACTTTTTCGCAATCCTCGACCGTAATTAAACGCTCGTAGTCTTGGTTCTCAATCGTTACACGTAGCAAGCCTCCGGCTTCGCGCTCAATATCAACCAACGCGTAACCCAGATTTCCCAACTCGGCAGAAATAATCTGCTGCTCTCGCACAACACCCCTTGCTGCAAAAATGGCAAAAAAAAATGGGCTTCAAAGCCCATATTCCGAACTACAGAACAGGCCAGCTTACGTTGATCGCAACATCAGCCGGTAAAACAGCACTGCAAACTGTAACAGCGTAACTACGGGGAGAATTATAGCTGATTAAGCCAAATCTTGAGTGAAATCAGAAGCTTTCGCTTGGATTTCGGGGTTTTTTGGGTCCTTTATTGAAGGGTTTACGTCCCTTGGGGGCGCCCCGCTTTGGTCCACCTGCCCCTGGTCCCTGAGGGGATTGGGGATTAAATGCGTGGCCATGATGGACTTTCTTGCCTCTTGCGCCCTGCCCCTGGCCTTGGCCGCCTGCCCGGCCGCCCTGTCCCTGGCCTTGGCTACGACCTCTACCTGCTTGGCCTTGACCGCCACCGCCGGGTTTGGCATTTTTTCCTTGGTGGGTCAGCCCATGGTGCTGGTTAGCCATGGTTAATGCTTCTCGCGAGCCCCAATAGGAAACCGAGGTTTGCATTGGATCTGGCTGGAAATCGTCCCCTCTGGATGGATTGGAATCGCCACGACCGGATGGATTGGAGCGTCCCTTTTCACTCGCTTGGGGCACTTTGAGGCCAGCCGCTTTCATGAGCTGGGCAACACCTTCATTTGGAATTTCTTCCCATTTGCCACGGCGTAAGCGCGGGGGCAACAAAAAGATTCCATAGCGCGTACGAATCAGCCTCGAAACCGTATGGCCACTTGCCTCGAACATCCGGCGGACCTCACGGTTGCGCCCTTCGGTTAAGGCCACGTGATACCAGCGGTTTGCACCATCGCCGCCGCCAGAAGCAAGGCGTAGAAAACGAGCCTGCCCATCGTCCAACTGAATGCCCGTCTTTAACTGTGACTGCTGCTCATCACTGAGCTCGCCCAAAATACGCACAGCATATTCACGCTCAACGCCGTATCGGGGATGCATGAGTCGATTGGCCAGTTCGCCCGAGGTTGTAAACAACAACAACCCTTCGGTATTAAAGTCGAGTCGACCGACTGCAATCCAGCGCCCTTGGCGCGGCTTGGGCAATCGATCAAAGACGGTAGGACGGCCTTCGGGATCAGCTTGACTGACGATTTCACCCGAGGGCTTGTGGTACAAAATCACGCGCGGTGGCTTGGTCTGAATTTTGCGGTGCACTGCCTTACCATTAATGCGCACTTGGTCGGTGGGGCCAACCCGCTGGCCAATGTGCGCTGGCATGCCATTGACCGATACCCGGCCTTGCACAATTAAATCTTCCATCTCGCGGCGCGAGCCCATACCCACATCGGCCAATACTTTGTGTAGCTTGACGGTGTCCTCATCGTCCGCATCATCATCGAGACCATCTAAATCGGACCACACTTCATCGCGCAAACTGAGCGGCAGTTCATCGACGTTCGTAAACTGCAAACTACTCATTTCATCGTCGGTGGGGCCGTCTAGATCATCGTGATCGTGCTGGCGATTGGCATTACGCTCAACGCCGGCGTGATGGGAAACTGCAATTTCATCTGAGGAATTGGCTAAATCTGGATTGGCTGTTTCGGCTTCAGGCGCATCTAGGGCCGCATCAAATTCACCCGACACAACCGAAGCAAACAAGGCATCGCTTTGGGCAGGATCAAATGTGGGCTTTACTTTTTGTTCGCCCGGTGTGTGCGGCGTACGCTCACCACCCTCTGGGCGCGGCGGTCTATCCCCACGGGGTTTGCGGTTCTTAAACGGGTGCTTGCCAAAGCGGCGCGGGCGGCGCTCACCTTGCTCGC
>DAIPIK010000180.1:0-2667 GCA_036770845.1 Polynucleobacter sp.
AATGCGCGGGCGGTTTTAGATGAGCTGCGTAAAGAGCTTGCTGCTAAAGCACTGTAGTTTAAATACCGCCACTCATGCGCTGGATCGTCTATCCGATTAAATGCTTTTTATTTGGCATTGTTGCAATGCAGATTTATTTTGCTGTGCAAATTGCAGCGTGGGCTTTTGTTGACCCTAGTACTACAGCGTTTCAGCGCGCCGAGCGCTGGCGTTTGTGTACCTGGCATTGGTCTTGCCCTATCGAGTCACGTTGGGTAGCCTACGAGAGTATTTCCTCAAGCTTGAAGCGTGCTGTTCTGGTGAGTGAGGACGATATCTTTTTTCAGCACCCGGGTGTGCGCGTGAGCGACATGCAAAAAGCATGGGAGAAAAACCAAAAGCAGGCCAAGAATAAAAAAGCCCCGGTACTGCGGGGCGGCTCAACCATCACACAGCAACTGGGCAAGAATCTGTTCTTGTCGTCTGAGCAGCATTACGTGCGCAAGGCGCAAGAGCTGGTGATTACGGGCTTATTGGAATTGATCCTAAGTAAAGAGCGCCTATTTGAAATTTATCTAAACTCAGTTGAGTGGGGTGAGGGTATCTTTGGTGTGGGTGCTGCGGCAAAACATTATTTTGTAAGCACGCCTCAGCTACTGAGCCGCGAACAAGCAGCAAGTTTGGCTTCAGCACTGCCCGCGCCTAAGTGTTTTGATAAGGCGCAGTATTGCCGCAGAGGCCGAATTGACTATGGCGCCCGCCAAGAATTTATCCTCGCCAATATGGATCGCATTGCACTACCAAAGGAAGCAAAGCAAACAAAGCAAACAAAGTAAGCAGTTTTATTGAGCGCTTGCAGCGCGCAGCGCATCGCGCGTTTCGATGGCAACAAGGCGCGCACGTTCTGCAAAATCAGGTCCACTACTCGCATACAAAATCGCTCGCGATGAATTAATCATCATTCCAGTACCAGGCTTTCCTGGAATATGGCCCGCTTTGACGGTGGCCTTGAGATCGCCGCCTTGCGCACCAATTCCCGGAATGAGCAGTGGCATCTCGCCCACGATGGCTCGCACTTGAGCGATTTCATCAGGGAAGGTGGCGCCCACAACCAGACTAATTTGACCGCTGCTATTCCACTCTTTCGCTGCCATGGTAGCGACGTGCAAATACAGTGGCCGACCATCGCTTGCAATATTTAAAAACTGCAAATCGGAGCCTCCCGGATTAGAGGTGCGGCACAGGATAATCACGCCTTTGCCTTGGTGTTTGAGGTAGGGCTCGATCGAATCGCGCCCCATGTAGGGGTTAACGGTAACGGCATCGGCGCCATAGCGCTCAAATGCTTCGAGGGCGTAGTGTTCGGCTGTACTCCCAATATCACCCCGCTTGGCATCCAGAATCACCGGAATGTGCGGATAGCGGTCTTTGAGGTGGCGGACGAGTTTTTCCAGTTGATTCTCAGCCCCTTGGGAGGCGAAGTAGGCAAACTGGGGTTTAAAGGCGCACACCACATCGGCGGTGGCATCGGCAATATCGCGGCAGAACTCAAAAATACCTATGGGTTTGCCATGCAGGGAGGTAGGCATGCGTTTGGGGTCGGGATCAAAGCCAACGCACAACATGCTGCCCTGCGAAGCCCATGCAGACTGGAGTTGCTGGGTAAAGGTGTTTTGGCTTGAGTTCATTGGATTCGTGTTTATTTTCGCTAAGCTGTCATTATCTATAGGATAAACTAGCGCATTCCCTAGGAGTTCACCATGATTAACTTG
The DNA here is from genome assembly GCA_036770845.1 of Polynucleobacter sp. GTDB lineage: Bacteria > Pseudomonadota > Gammaproteobacteria > Burkholderiales > Burkholderiaceae > Polynucleobacter. The sequence continues at coordinate 1,752 of DAIPIK010000180.1, forward strand.
TTCGTCCTGCAAAATGGCCGCCTCTCCCAAGAGCAAGTCGAAGATCGCAATGAGCTCCTGAAGCACGTTAATCCGATCTGGATTGACGTGATTGACCCCGAAGAAGAAGAATTACTCTGGATTAAAGAGGCTTTTGGCGTTCTTTTGCCTGAATTGGATGATTTAGGCGATTTAGAGGCGTCTGCCCGCTACTTTGAGGCGGACGATGGCCATATGCACATTCGGACCGATTTTTTGCTGGACGAAGAAGAGACCTCGCGTAACGTCCGGGTTGCTTTTGTGATGACCAAGCAAGTCTTGTTTTCGATTCATGACGAAGATTTACCGGTATTCCGCTTAGTACGTTTACGTGCCCGTTTGCGTCCCGGTTCGGTGAGCAATGCCAAAGACGTCCTACTTGATCTGTATTCGACCGATGCCGAGTATTCGGCTGATGCGCTCGAGGAAGTCTATGAGAATTTAGAGCAGGCCGGTAAGCGCGTACTTTCGGATGACATCAGCGATAAAGATGCCGCCGAAGTTTTAGAGACGATTGCCAAAGAAGAAGATACCAACGGCCGCATTCGTCGCAATGTGATGGATACCCGCCGTGCTCTGTCGTTTTTGATGCGTAGCAAATTACTTTCGGATGAGCAGCAAGAAGAGGCCCGGCAAATTTTGCGCGACATCGATTCCCTTGAGAATCACACCGCATTCTTATTCGACAAGATTAACTTCTTGATGGATGCGACCGTCGGTTTTATTAATTTGAACCAAAGTAAGATCATCAAGATCTTCTCGGTGGTATCGGTTGCTTTGATGCCGCCGACCTTGCTCGCCAGTATTTGGGGGATGAACTTTCAGCACATGCCCGAGCTCACCGAAACCTGGGGCTATCCAGTAGCTATTCTGTCGATGGTGATTTCAGCGATTATTC
>DAIPIK010000181.1:0-2664 GCA_036770845.1 Polynucleobacter sp.
CCCCGATTCAGCGGCCTAGTCAGCGCAGCCCAAAGCAACTCCGCCCCGTCACGATGACGCGCGGTTTCACCAAACACGCCGAGGGATCGGTGCTGATTGCCTTTGGCGATACCAAAGTGCTTTGCACGGCTAGCATCTTAGAGCGGGTTCCACCCCACAAAAAAGGCTCTGGGGAGGGCTGGGTTACTGCCGAGTACGGTATGTTGCCGCGCTCCACCCACACCCGTAGCGATCGGGAAGCAGCCAGGGGCAAGCAAAGTGGGCGCACCCAAGAAATCCAGCGTCTCATTGGCCGAGCCATGCGCAGCGTATTTAATCTCAGCCTCTTGGGTGAGCGCACCATTCACTTGGATTGCGATGTATTGCAAGCCGATGGTGGCACACGCACCGCAGCCATCACTGGCGCCTATGTTGCGGCCCGTGATGCCGTCAATACTTTGCTCGAAAAAGGCGTGATTGCAAAAGATCCTATTACCGATAGCGTAGCTGCTATTTCTGTCGGCATTTACCAAGGTACTCCGGTACTGGATTTAGATTACGCTGAAGATTCCACTTGCGATACCGATATGAATGTCGTGATGACGGGCAGCGGTGGCATGATTGAATTGCAAGGCACTGCCGAAGGCCCCGCCTTCTCCCGTGCGGAATTAGCCGAACTACTTGATCTGGCGGAGCACGGCATTCATGAGCTCAGTAAATTACAGCGGGCAGCATTTGCATAAGCCCGTCGCAATTCATTTAATGCAAAAACTGGTTTTAGCTTCCAACAGTGCTGGCAAGGTGCGGGAATTCACTGCTCTATTTGCACCCCTCGGCATTACCATCATTCCGCAGGGCGATTTAGGGATCGCCGCTGCTGAAGAGCCGTATTTCACCTTTGTTGAAAATGCCCTGACTAAAGCACGGCATGCAAGCAAGGAAAGTAATTTACCGGCGCTGGCCGATGACTCCGGCATCTGCATCGCCGCCCTGGATGGCAAACCGGGAGTACGTTCAGCACGCTATGCCGGCGCAGATTCAGACGATGCCAACAACAATACAAAAGTGATTGCTGAGCTGCGCGGTATTACGGACCGCCGCGCGCATTACGTCTGTGCTTTAGTATTTATTCAGCATGCCTTAGATCCAGAACCCGTCATTGTCCAAACCCAATGGCATGGCGAGTTCATTGATGTGCCTCGCGGTAATGCCGGTTTTGGTTATGACCCCCATTTTTTTATTCCAGCGCTTGGTAAAACTGCGGCTGAATTAGATCCTACTGAAAAAAATAACATCAGTCACCGCGGTCAAGCCTTACGTCAATTGCTGGCTATTCTCAGTCCATGAAATCACCGGATCGCGTCCAGTTAAGCGCCCTGCCGCCGCTCTCGCTCTACATTCATTTTCCGTGGTGTGAAAAGAAATGCCCTTACTGCGATTTCAATTCGCATCAAGTCAAATCCACCGGCTTTGATGAAGATCGCTACATCAAGGCACTCTTACTCGATTTGCAAACCGAGTTGCCACGCGTTTGGGGTCGTAAGGTCCACACCATTTTTATTGGCGGAGGAACACCCAGCTTACTCTCAGTTAAAGGAATGAATCAACTGCTCTCATCGGTGCGTAGCCTGTTACCACTCGAGGCCGATGCCGAAATTACTATGGAAGCCAATCCGGGATCAGTCGAAGCCGATAAGTTAGCAGGCTTTGCCGACTGCGGCATTAATCGCGTCTCGCTCGGCATTCAGAGCTTTAATGATCAGCACCTCAAGGCCTTGGGCCGCATTCACAGTGGTGACGAAGCAAAGCATGCCATCGACATTGCATCACGCTACATTGAATCAATCAACCTCGATTTAATGTACGCTTTACCAGAACAAAGTTTGGCCGACGCAGCAGCTGACATCACTACCGCGCTGTCATTTGCTACGCCCCACCTATCGATGTACCACCTCACGCTCGAACCTAATACCTTGTTTGCTGCGCACCCACCCACGCTGCCGAGCGAGGACATTAGCGATGCGATGTTTGAACAGAATCTAGCGATGCTCGATGCTGCCGGTTATGAGCGCTACGAAGTTTCTGCCTACTGCAAACCCCAGCGGGAATGCAAACATAACCTTAACTACTGGCGTTTTGGTGACTACATTGGGATTGGTGCCGGCGCCCACGGCAAGATCTCCCTACCGGATCAAATTACCCGCCAGGTGCGCGAGCGCCACCCAGAAACCTATATGCAGCAGATGGAAACGCGCGGCAATGCCTTGATCGAATCCAAGACCGTTACGCCCAGTGATCTCCCCTTTGAGTTCATGCTCAATACCCTGCGCTTAAGTGACGGTGTTAGTACCGCCAGCTTTAGTGAACGTACTGGCTTACCACTTCAGGTGATAGCGACTGCACTTCAATCGGCTACTAAAAAGGGCTTGCTCGATGAAAACCCCGCAGTATTACGGCCGACGTCATTGGGCCTGCGTTACCTGAATGACTTACAAGCACTTTTTCTATAAGGGGAAAATTCATGCGCATTCAATACCCTGTATTTATTGGCGTCTTAGTAGCTACTCTTGCGGGTTGTGGCACCTCCGCTTACGATCTGCGCGCATATACCCAATCAGACGGACTCGTTGGCGTACATACAGTTAAGACTGCGAAAGAAAGTGAAACGCAAGGGGTTGCCGAAGC
>DAIPIK010000182.1:0-2629 GCA_036770845.1 Polynucleobacter sp.
TGTGCCGTAATGCATGGCTTGCCCTGTTTGCTCGGCAAAGCGCCGATGAATCGCAGGTGACTTGCTGTGGGCAATGGGGTTACCCGCAACCGCATACACATCCACTCCTGAAAAATCAGCAGGATTCGTTTGCAGTTCAGATGGCTTACTCATCTGCGGCTCAAGGTAATGAAATTAGATGGCATGGTATGAGTGTATCGAATAAAGCGGTATGCGTGCCTACCTATGGACGCAATTCCAAACGATTGCCTTCAAGACGGTTTATCGCCCCATCCCGCGTGAACTCAAACGTAGATACCCAATCGAGCACATCGATTTGCTTACGCATCTCGGGTGGAAAAGGACCATACGGGGCAGCGGCCCGCACAATTGCCACTGCCTGGCGATCCAAATCGGCGATGCCAGAGGAGCGGCGCACCTCAACACCTTCCTTGCCGCTCGTACTGTTGGCAATTTTTCCTTGGGCATCGACACTGACGACCAGTACCACGCTACCATACAGCGGCCTACCATTGACCCGCGGAAAAAACGTACTACCGTAGGCCTCAATCTTTTGCCGCATCGCATCGTAGTAGCTGGCAAAGACCACTGCTTTTGTGCTGCTGGCTGTCAACACCGCTCTACGCGGCTCTTTGCCATTGGCCTGAATGCGTTTAGCGAGCTCTGCCTCTAAGGCATTGAGCTGCGATACAACCCGCTGCTCTTCACCACTTCGCCGACCCGCAGCGGCATCTTTTTCAGCCTGCATGCGCGAGAGCATCTGCTTTTGATTCTTTTCTAAGACCTCGAGCTGCGCTTCGGCACTCAAACGAGCCCGGTGAATCGCGCTGGCGTCTTGATCCAAGGTAACTCCACCACCTTGTAAATCGGCCTGCGCAAGTTTGATTGCTTTTTGGGGCGGCGTTGGGCTACTGGAGTTCACTAGCACCACACTCAATGGCGTATTAAGTCTGCGCTCTTGGATTTCGCCATAACTCCAGCGAACGGATAAAAAAATCGCATGCAAGACCAGCGATAAGATCAGGGCAAACCAAAATGGATGATGACGCCACCACCAATGCAAACGATCGTTCAAGCGCATTTGCACGTAGCTGCCCTCACGAAATCGGCGTATCGCCTACAGGGGCTGGGTCCGCCGAGGGTATCTCGGCTTCTGGCGCATCCAATTCTGATGTATCCATTTCTGTTGCAGCGGATTCGGATTTTTCAATCTGGTTTACGCGTACGCTAGCACTCAGTTGCAGCAGATCAGTTTCTAAAATAGCAATCTCAGCACGGGTCATGCGGGGATGCGATGCGAGTTCAGGTATTGGCAAATGCAAGGGAACATCCTCTAGGCGACTCATTCCCTCTTTAAGATGGCGCGCAAAGACCGTCCGCGGTAGCGGCTCCTGCGCCAACCACCGCAAACACCAGTATTTCTCTAGGCGATCTTGGTACTCGGCATAGGACTGATAGCAGGTTTCAAAATCGGCAGCAATCCCCATCAGACTGGCATCGCGCGGCTGAAACGGCGCCACCATTTTTGCCGTGACGCCATGCTTGGCCAAGGCAATCAATTGCCATTGGTTAACCAAATCGGAATAGCGCCGCAAAGGCGAAGTGCACCAGGCGTAATACTCCAAACCCAAGCCTTCGTGGGGCGCCGGTGTGGTTTGCATACGCGTACGTTGTGGACCCCAGCCTTTCTGTGTTCGAAACAAGGCCGGCAAACCCTGATCTGCCAGCCACTGCCCCCAAGTGCTGTTGCAATAAATCATCCACTCCGCGACGATCGTATCCAATACCGAACCCCGTGATCGTGGCTCGATCTCAACCCGCTCTACGCCATTCGTTTGACTAATCTGAAACTGAAAATCGCGTTGCAAGGCATTGGGATCAACAACGCCGAGCTGCTCCACACGCAAGCCATTTTTTGCGCGCTGTTCCTGGCGCTTCGCATGCAATTTTTGTGCTGCGCGCCATAGAATCAGCAATTCATTTTGGAATGCAAAGGCATTGTCAGTCCTAGGAGCATATTCAGCATCAGCAAATTGATTAACGGCTTCTTCTAAATGCTCTAAACGTAAGTTGGCAGCAATCGGTACCAGTTCAATTCGCGTTTGCGCTGACTGAGCGATTAAATCGCCTTGCGCATCGACATCAACGTAAATCGATACCGCTGGCCTTGCACTACCCGCATCCAAGGAAAAAAGTGCAATCACCGCATCGGGCAGCATCGTAATCTTGTCACCTGGCATATAGACCGTTGACATACGCGCCCGCGCTACCTGATCCAGTGAATCATCCTTATTGATCACGAGACCTGGGGCAGAGATGTGCACACCAATCCGGTGACCCCCATCAGGCAAGTCCGTGACCGACAGCGCGTCATCAATTTCGGTGGTGCCAGCATCATCAATGGAAAAGGCCTGAACTTCAGCAGTGGGTAATGCTGCAATCGCTGCGTCATAGACTGCATCTGTAATCATTGCATCCGCATGGTGTCCAGAACCGTTCGGAAAGTTCGCTTTTAAAAACATCCCTTGGTGATAGGCCAGCGGCGATTCCAAGGCACCGCAACGCATCATGAGCTGCGGGGGTGATTCACCGGTCTCATTGCAGGCCGCCAAAAATGCTTTATAGGCCA
>DAIPIK010000183.1:0-2592 GCA_036770845.1 Polynucleobacter sp.
ACGCCGCCAGCACCACGCGCACCATAGCCCATCTCCGCAGGAATGATTAAGGTGCGCTTGCCGCCGACTTTCATACCGGCAACACCCTCATCCCAGCCTTTAATGACACGACCACCACCCAAAGGAAATTCAAATGCTTGGCCGCGATCGACTGAGCTATCAAATTTCTTGCCCTTGAGGTCAGGAGCAGCAGGGTCATGCAGCCAGCCGGTGTAATGGACCGACACATCCGATCCAGCGTTTGCTTCGGCGCCACTGCCGATAACAGTGTCAATTTTTTGGAATTCGCTCACGGTATTTGCCTTTGTAGAAGAAGGGGTGGAGGGTGGTGGCGTTGAGTCGCCAGAATGCGGCATCAAGAATGCCACAGCCAGGCCTCCAGCCAGAATCAATAGTCCGAGTTTGAGAGGGGTATTCATGGATTGGGCAACCTAATTTAGTTGAGGGGTGATGAAAATGCACTAATTTAGTGCATTAGTGGGGATAATGCAGTTCATTGGGTAATATGCCATCCCAGTATATAAAACCAGCACCTTTCCCCCAAAGGCGATGCTTTAAAATAGGCTGTTAGCATGTCGGATTTTTTATTGTGCGCTCGCAGCATTCATGGCGTGCGGCATGCATCGGGCGGGCCAAAAACCATGCTCCATTGCGTTATCCAATTTAAGGAATAGTCATGGCATCAGGAAATTCAAAGATCATTTATACCTTCACAGACGAAGCCCCTGCGCTTGCAACCTGTGCATTTTTGCCGGTCATTAGCGCGTTTGCAAAATCAGCTGGAATTGATATTGTTAAAAGTGACATTTCTGTGGCGGCTCGGATCTTGGCTGAATTTCCAGAATGCTTGAGCGAGGCGCAGCGCGTACCCAATAATTTGGCCGAGCTGGGAAAGATGACCTTGCAGCCCGATACCAACATCATTAAGTTACCTAACATCAGCGCATCTGTGCCACAGCTTCAAGACGCCATTAAGGAGTTGCAGGGTAAAGGCTATGCGATCCCTGATTTTCCGGATGATCCCAAGAGTGATGACGAGAAAGCCATTCGGGCGCGCTATTCCAAATGCTTGGGTAGTGCCGTGAATCCAGTATTGCGAGAGGGCAATTCCGATCGCCGCGCGCCAGCTGCAGTCAAGCGCTATGCGCGCAACAATCCGCACTCCATGGGCGTGTGGAGCCAGGCTTCGCGTACCCATGTATCGCATATGCATGGCGGTGATTTTTACTCCAACGAAAAATCCATGACGATGTCCAAGGCCTGCGATGTGAAGATGGATTTAGTCACCAAGAGCGGTAAAACGATTGTTTTAAAGCCGAAGATTAGCCTGCAAGCGGGCGAAGTGATTGACAGCATGTACATGAGTAAAAAAGCCCTCTGTGCTTTTTATGAAGAACAAATGGAAGATGCCTATAAGACTGGGCTCATGTTTTCGCTGCACGTAAAGGCAACGATGATGAAGATTTCGCATCCGATTGTCTTTGGTCACGCAGTCAAAATATTTTATAAAGATGCCTTTGCAAAACACGAAAAACTCTTCGCAGAGCTTGGTGTGAATGCCAACAATGGTCTGAGTAGTGTGTACGACAAGATTACAAGCCTGCCTGAGTCTAAGCGCGAAGAAGTGCTGAAGGATTTGCATGCATGCCATGAGCATCGTCCAGCGTTGGCGATGGTGGATTCAGCCAAGGGCATTTCGAATCTGCATTCCCCAAGCGATGTGATTGTGGACGCATCTATGCCAGCCATGATTCGCATTGGCGGCAAGATGTGGGGAGCAGATGGTCGGCCGCAAGATACTAAAGCAGTTATTCCAGAAAGTACCTTTGCGCGCATTTACCAAGAAATTATTAATTTCTGCAAAACCCACGGCAACTTTGATCCTAAAACAATGGGTACAGTACCCAACGTTGGCTTAATGGCGCAACAAGCAGAAGAATACGGCTCACACGATAAAACGTTTGAAATGGCTGAAGCCGGTACAGCCCGCGTCGTTGCCGATGATGGCACCGTTTTGCTTGAGCAGCAGGTAGAAGAGGGTGACATCTGGCGCATGTGCCAAGTGAAGGATGCGCCCATTCGGGATTGGGTCAAGTTGGCTGTGAATCGTGCCCGTTTATCGAATACCCCGGCTGTATTTTGGCTGGATGAATATCGCCCCCATGAGGCTGAGTTAATTAAAAAAGTAAAAACCTACTTGAATGACTATGATCTCACCGGGCTGGATATTCAGATCATGTCGCAAACGCGAGCGATGCGTTACACCTTGGAGCGCGTGATTCGCGGCAAAGATACGATTTCCGTGACCGGTAATATCTTGCGTGACTACCTCACGGACTTGTTCCCCATTTTGGAATTAGGCACCAGCGCTAAGATGCTCTCGATTGTGCCTTTGATGGCCGGCGGCGGGCTTTTTGAAACCGGGGCAGGTGGCTCGGCCCCGAAGCACGTCAAGCAATTGGTAGAAGAAAATCATTTGCGTTGGGATTCTTTGGGTGAGTTCATGGCGCTAGCTGTCTCTCTGGAAGACATCGGCGACAAAACCGGCAATCAAAAAGCCAAAATTTTGGCACGTACCTTAGATGAGGCAAC
>DAIPIK010000184.1:0-2560 GCA_036770845.1 Polynucleobacter sp.
AGTTTTGGCTTGTTAACTGACGAAGCAGTTTCTGCGATTACATCCTTACCTTCTTTATTTGGCTCGTATGGCATGAAGAAGAATGGGTCTGCTGCGATTGGTTTAGTTGCTCCCGCCGCTTTGATGCCGCTACTAGCAATGGGTAAAGCAGAAACTGGTAGTTTGCGCTTCATGAGCTTCTCAATATCCTCAAGCAAACGTTTCTCACTATCGTCCACCAGTGCAATCGCATCGCCTTTACTGCCAGCTCTGCCGGTTCTACCGATACGATGGATAAAGTCCTCAGCATTAAAGGGCAGTTCGTGATTAATCACGCAGGGCATGTCAGGAATATCCAAACCTCTGGCAGCCACATCGGTCGCCACTAAGGCATCGATGCTGCCACTCTTAAAAGCCTCAAGGGTCAGCATTCGTTCAGTCTGACTCTTGTCGCCATGAATTGCCGATGCTTTAATACCATCGCGCTCTAATGCATTGGCCAGTCGCGCGCACCCTAGTCGACTATTAGTAAAGATGATGCATTGTTTAGTATGTCCTGCCTTCACTCGATTTTGCAAAATCGCCACAATAGCTGCACGCTTATTCTCTGACTTTACAAAATGCACGACTTGATTGACTGTATCAGCAGCCGCATTTTGTCTTGCCACTTCGATGGTCACAGGATTACGCAAATAGGTCTGGGCTAATTTCTTGATCTCGGGCGAGAAGGTAGCCGAGAATAAAAGAGTTTGGCGTTGCGCTGGAATGAGATTAATGATGCGCTGCAGATCTGGCAAGAATCCCATATCAAGCATTCGGTCAGCCTCATCAAGCACTAAGATTTGGACTTGTGAGAGATCTGCGGTCTTAGAGCCTAGGTGATCGAGTAAGCGTCCTGGAGTGGCAATCAAAATCTCCACGCCAGCACGCAGGGTCATGGCTTGAGGTTTGATATCTACCCCACCAAAAACAACTGCTGTTCGTAAATCGGTGTGTTTGGCATACAAACTAGCGTTATCAGCGACTTGGTCACTCAACTCTCGAGTGGGGGTAAGAATCAGGGCTCGAATGGGGTGGCGGGCTGGCGATGTACTTGCATTGGAATTGGGCAATAACTTCTGAATGATTGGCAGCGTAAATGCAGCCGTCTTCCCTGTGCCGGTCTGAGCAGCCCCCATCACATCACGGCCTTCCAAAACAATTGGAATGGCTTTGGCTTGGATAGGGGTAGCTTGGGTATAACCTTGCTCAGCTACCGCCTTGAGAATCTTGGGGTCTAAATGGAAGTCAGCAAAGTTTGCTAACTCAGACGAAATATCAGAATTTGGGGTGATTTGATCAGTTAGTGTAGACACCCGATCATTTTACAGGGCTTGGACATCACTTAAGTTAAAGTGGTAATTAAAGAATAGCAGCAATTCCTGCTCGTGCAATGCCAGCATCATCTGCAGATTTAACACCTGATACACCAACCGCTCCAATCGTGTGCCCATCCACATCAATATTGACTCCACCCTCGAGCATTCCTTTGATATGAGGCACGGTAACAAACGCTGTTCTGCCGTTATTAATAATATCTTCATAGACTTTGCTCTCACGCTTACCCATTGCTGAAGCGCGTGCCTTATCTTGGGCTATGTAAGAGGAAACAGGGGCGCAACCGTCTCTGCGAATCAAGCCCAAAAGATGGCCGCCATCATCACATACTGCAATGGTCACTGCCCAATCGTGTTTCTCGGCATGGGCATTAGCCGCATCCAGAATTTTTTGGACATCCTCTTGGCGTAAAAAGGGTTTATTGGCTAACATTGTAGTTTCCTTGGTATTTTGATGTGCTCTTTAGGGTGATTCTGCCACGGAATGGTAGCTCACCCCGATTTTTGACTAAATCAATACAATCAAATTCTCATTTGATTTAAAACACATGTTTCATGACCAAAATACCTGCCGATCCAAGTTTTACCCTAAAAAGCCTACCCCCAGAAATTACCTCTAAGCTTCAAAAAGAGGTTAAAGGTCAGGTCATGGTCGATAGCGCTAGCCGAGGTCGGTATTCCACGGATGCCTCGATCTACCAACAGTTTCCATTAGCAGTTTTAGTACCAGAGTCTGCCCACGATATTGAGGCAGGTCTATCAATTGCAAAAGAGTCTGGTATCCCCGTTTTGCCACGGGGTGGTGGTACCAGTCAATGCGGCCAAACGACCGGCGCCGCACTGGTAATTGATAACAGCAAGTACTTTCGTAATATTTTGAGTTCTGATCTGGCCGATGCCGATAAGGCCACGATTGAAGTAGAACCTGGCATCGTTTTGGATCACCTTAATGCTTTTCTCAAACCCCATGGTCTTTGGTATCCGGTGGATGTATCTACAGGGGCTCAAGCCACCATTGGCGGTATGGCCGGCAATAACTCTTGTGGAAGCCGCTCGATTGCCTATGGCAATATGGTGCATAACGTCTTGAGTATTAATGCTTGGCTAGCTAATGGTCAACTCGCTCACTTTGGCTCCTATGACAGTAGTGTGGGTGAAGCAAAGGTCTTGGGTAATTTTGTCAAGGGTTTGGTTGATCACTTAAA
>DAIPIK010000185.1:0-2559 GCA_036770845.1 Polynucleobacter sp.
CCTTATCTTTTTCTTGCGGTATGGGTCTGCGTAGCACTTTACAAAACACTGCAGCATTTTCAGGCCATGAAAGCCGATCGCAGTGAGCACTTCAATTTATTCCAACTGATTGGTAATTTATTTTCGGAGCTCATCAAAAGCTTTGTATCGCTCGTTGTCCTAAGCGTATTGGCTGCTGGGGTGCTGTACATCCTGATATTACTGTTTGAGGAAATCACCGCCTGATTGCCAAAAACCCTTCCTGCACGGTTTTTAAGCTACAAAATGAGGGGTTGAAGCGGTTTGCTGAAATAAAAAAACCCCAGAAATTGCGGTTTTTTGGTGCCCGAGGCCGGAATCGAACCGGCACGACTTTTTTGAGTCGGCAGATTTTAAGTCTGCTGTGTCTACCGATTTCACCACTCGGGCGCGTGCTTTTGAGGGCATTGATTTGCAGTGCAACAAAACCAAGACAGACAAGAATCCTAACACGCGGCACTCTTTTTCATTAAAAAGGCCGTACCAATGCGCTTTAAAGGGTTTACCCGAGATGGAAATTTAAATTAGATCCTTATACTTTAGAAAGTCGTTTGACCGTAGTACCTGATTGATTAAAACTAGGAGATATGAATGTCTGAAATGAAAAACCAAGCACCACGTCGTAAGTTTCTGAAAGGTGCTGCTGTTGGTGGTGCCGGTGCAGCTGCCCTCAGCTTCCCAATGATTTCTAAATCGCAAGGCGTACAAAATTTACGCTTCCAGTCGACCTGGCCTGCGAAAGACATCTTCCATGAATACGCTGTAGATTTCGCTACGAAGGTCAATGACATGACCGGCGGCGAAATGAAAATTGAAGTATTGCCAGCCGGCGCTGTTGTTCCTGCATTCGGCTTGCTCGATGCAGTATCCAAAGGTACTTTGGACGGTGGCCATGGCGTGGTGGTATATCACTACGGTAAGAATGCTGCCTTGGCATTGTGGGGATCAGGCCCATCCTTCGGTATGGACGCTAACATGCTCCTCTCCTGGCACAAGTACGGCGGCGGCGCTGCACTGTTAGATGAGCTCTACAAGGTAGTTAACGCCAACGTGAAGTCCTATGTATATGGCCCAATGCCATCACAGCCACTCGGTTGGTTCAAAAAGCCGATCGCTAAAGTAGAAGATCTGAAAGGCCTGAAGTACCGTACAGTTGGTATTTCGATTGACATGTTTACTGCCATGGGTGTTTCCGTAAACGCCTTGCCAGGCGGCGAGATCATCCCTGCGATGGATCGTGGCCTGCTCGATGCAGCTGAATTCAACAACGCTTCTTCCGATCGTCAATTGGGCTTCCCAGACGTATCTAAAGTTTGCATGTTGCAAAGCTATCACCAGAATGCAGAGCAGTTTGAGATTCTGTTCAACGGTACCAAGTACAACGCGTTATCGCCTAAGTTACGCGCCATCTTGGACAACTGCGTCGAAGCAGCTTCTTCTGACATGTCTTGGAAAGCGATTGATCGCTATTCCAAGGCCTATGACGAAATGCAAAAGACCCAAGGCGTCAAGTTCTACAAAACGCCAGACAGCATTTTGCGTAACCAGCTCAAAGTATTCGATGAGGTGGTTGCCAAGAAATCCGCTGAAAACCCACTCTTTAAGAAGATTGTTGACTCACAAAGGGCGTTTGCCCAGCGTGCTGTGAAATGGGATTTGGACACCAATACCTCACGTCGCATGGCTTTTGATCACTATTTCCCATCCGGCGCTAAAAAGGCCTAATTGAGAAATGTGGCACAACTTTTAAGCATGGCTTAAAATAGCGCCCAGTAGCAATATGGGGTGGTTGCGAAGGTAACCACCCCGTTTTTTATGGTTTAAATGCCTGGAGCTTCCAAAGTGCAAAAATTATTCTTGACGGTAGACCGATTGTCTACATGGATCGGCCAGTTTTTTTCTTGGCTCGTCGTTGGCTTAACCGCCTTAATTGGTTATGAAGTGTTTAGCCGCTATGTCTTAAACAGTCCGCATGCATGGGCGTTTGACGCCATGATCATGATGTACGGCACCATGTTTATGATGGCCGGCGCATATACCCTCTCAAAAAATGGTCACGTGCGCGGTGATATTTTGTATGGCTTCTTAAAGCCCCGTACCCAAGCGATTTTTGACCTGATTTTGTACATCATCTTCTTTATTCCGGGAGTGATTGCCTTAGCCTATGCCGGCTACGGATTTGCTGAGGATTCCTGGCGTATCTTGGAGCACTCGTCGATTACGGCGGATGGCCCTCCTCTATATCCTTTTAAAACCATCATTCCCTTGGCTGGTGTCATTTTGCTATTCCAAGGGATCGTTGAAATTTTTCGTTGCGTCGTTTGCATACAGCAGGGCGAATGGCCTTCCCGCGAACAAGATGTGGAAGAGGTCGATGTGGATGCATTGAAAGCAATGGTTGGCCTAGATAAGGAGAAAACCAATGCGTAAGGAACTATTATTCGGCTTCATCATCATGGCATTGGTGGTGCTTGCGACCATTGTCTTGCTTCCTTGGGGCAATATTGAGAGCGGCCATATGGGCCTGCTCATGCTCTCCCT
>DAIPIK010000186.1:0-2531 GCA_036770845.1 Polynucleobacter sp.
TTAGTCTCTTCACTTAACATATTAATTTGATGTGGTTAATTCAAGTTGCTCTATTGAAGCATGAAATGCGCTAGTACGAAATGGATTCGTTTCTCAGAAATTCAGCCTAGATAATTACATAATCTTTAAAAAACAGTGGGGCTATAATGTAGTTCACGCCCCATCCCAATAGCCGCGCTACACAGAATTGTAGCCTTCAAAAATACTAAACTAGCCAGCGCTAAAACAAATGGCCGCTTTTTTTAGCCTTCACCTTCAAATAGGCATCGTTGTGCTGGTTCGAAGGATAAATATGGGAAACCCGCTCCACCACCTCAATGCCACAATTACCTAGAGCAGTGACTTTTGCAGGATTGTTGGTCATCAACTTCACTCGGCTGACACCCAACAAGCGCAATATCTGCGCCGCTGGCAAATAATTTCGTTCGTCAGAATCAAAGCCGAGCTGTAAATTGGCATCAACCGTATCAAAGCCGGCATCTTGCAATTGATAGGCGCGTAATTTATTGACTAGACCAATTCCACGCCCCTCTTGCGCAAGATACAACAAAATACCACTGCCAGCTGCAGCCATCTCTCCAATCGCACCACGCAATTGATTGCCACAATCGCAGCGCAAAGAGCCCACTAAATCGCCGGTAAAGCATTCGGAATGAAGCCTAAGCAATACGGGTTCTGCTGGATTGAGGTCGCCAACGATAATTGCTAAATGCTCAATCCCACCATCGCGTGGACGAAAGGCGAGTACCCGAGCATTTTCTGCATTTTCTAAGGGCACACGCGCTTCGCTCACCTGCGTGAGGGAATGCGCTGCAATGGTCATATATGATTGGATCGAGCTCGCTTGTACCGCAGGAATATCGATAGCCCTATTACCTTCAACAATCAGTGCAGCAGGCAAAAGTCGCGCTAACTTTGCCAAAGTGACACAAGACTGCTCCAAGGTATCCGCATCCTTCACTCCCAAATTTGCCATATTGGGTGGCGTCATCGAAGACGAGAGGGGGTTGGCTAAATACTCGATTAAGTCCAGCGAAATACCTTGAGGGTGCGACAGCACGCTAACTGGGCGATCTGATTTATCGATTCCCAGCACATTGACCCGCGTACCAGTCATCACTAACTTGGGTAACGCACTCCCAGACTGAGTGAGCAAACGCAAACAATCTACTGATAAAGCATCCACCGCCAACATGAGTAGGCTGTTATGGTCATCATAAACACGAACCACGGCACCGCGACGTATTTCCGAAATAGCGCGATCAACTTCAATCAGGGGGTCAGGCATTGCCATTTTTAATGATTGTTCTGATATAAGGTTAGTTCAAAACCGCAGTTTTTTATAGCAAGCCACTGGGTTCAATATAAGGCTAAGGGGATATTATCCCACCCAATCAGTACTTCTTCAGCCCAAAGGCCATTCTAGAAGATGTGAATCAGCCCTTCCCACGAGGATCAACTGCCCTATACGCGAGTCTACGCCTGAACCGAAGGGGTCTTATGTGGTTTTATTCCTTGAAATTCAGGGTTTAGACCCATGCAAACGAATGCCGTTAGCGTCAGCTTTTTTGATATTATGAATACTTCTCAACAGCCCAGGTGCTTCTGCACCACTATATGGAAGTCGTAATACTAATTGGACTAATCCTCCTCAATGGCTTGTTTGCCATGTCCGAAATTGCTCTGGTTACGAGCAGAAAAGCAAAACTCCAGAAGTTAATTGATCGCGGTGATGACGAGGCCAGGGTTGCGGTTGAGCTCGGTGAAAACCCAACCAAATTTTTATCAACAATACAGATTGGCATTACATCGATTGGCGTCCTCAGTGGCGTTGTAGGCGAGTCTGCTATTGCTGTACCAATGTCCATCTTGCTCATCGCAGAAGGCATGACTCCTCAATACGCTGAATGGCTGTCCTTGGGTATCGTGGTTGCAGTGATCACCTACTTATCGATTGTGATCGGAGAATTAGTTCCGAAGCGGATTGCCCAGAACAATCCCGAGCGTATAGCGCGGTATATTGCCAAACCGATCTCTGCCCTTGCATTTATCTCAAAGCCGTTTGTACTTTTGCTAACGGGCTCGACTAATTTCATACTGAAGGTATTTGGCATTCAAGATCGCAGCAACAATGAAGTGACTGAAGAAGAAATCCACGCCGTGCTGGAAGAAGGCACGACTGCTGGCCTGATTGAAGTGAATGAACACACCATGCTGCGTAACGTCTTTCGCCTCGATGACCGTCAAATCGTGTCGCTCATGGTGCCACGTGCGGATATTGTGTACTTGGATGTTGAAAACACGTTTGCAGAATCGATTGATTTAATTGATTCATCGGAACATGCTCGCTTTCCGATCGTTAAGGGCGGCCTAGATAACATCCTGGGCATACTCAATGCGCGCAAGATGCTGGCATCGGTTGCTAAAGGCGGGGAAAAAACCCTTGAAAATGGTTTGCAAGCGCCCTTGTACGTTCCCGAAACGCTTACTGGCCTCGAGTTACTGGAGAACTTTAAATCCTCGCATAATCA
>DAIPIK010000187.1:0-2511 GCA_036770845.1 Polynucleobacter sp.
CTACCCGCGCACCTTTCTTTAAACCTAAGCTTTGTAGATATGTAGCCAGCTTTTTAGAGGCATGATCAATGACTTGATATGAAAAATGCTTCCCCATACACCAATACGCTGGCTGATTAGCATACTTAGTAAATGACTCATCCAAAAGATCTAATAAAGAGTCATATGCTCCGTAATCGAGCTCATGCGGTACGCCAGCAGGGTAGGACGAACGCCATGGTTTATGGGTAATCATCAGTATTTATTGCACTTTTTTTCAGTTAAATCGCCTTGATGCTTAGTGTATCGCTTTGGGCTAATATTGTTCTATGAGAATCCTTCCTGAAATCCTTGAATCTGCCCAATCGATTGCACAAATCCGCCGCAGTATCCATGCTCATCCGGAGTTGCGTTTTGAGGAAAACCGGACCGCTGAGTTGGTGGCAGAGGCACTTTCTAGCTGGGGAATCCCAGTATTTAAGGGTTTGGGTAAAACTGGGGTAGTCGGACGGATTGATGGCGAGCTTGGTCCCGGAAAAATGATTGGTCTGCGAGCCGATATGGATGCTCTGCCCTTACAAGAAAAAAATACCTTCCCCCACGCCTCTACCCATGCTGGAAAAATGCATGCCTGTGGTCATGATGGCCATACTGCGATGCTGCTAGGTGCGGCGCAATACTTATCCAATCATCGTGAGTTTAGGGGTAGCGTTGTCTTTATCTTTCAACCTGCTGAAGAAGGTGGTGCGGGTGCACAAGAAATGATTAATGATGGTCTTTTTGAGCAATTTCCTTGCGATGCTGTCTTTGGCATGCATAACTGGCCCGGATTGGGTGAGGGGCACTTTGGTGTAATAAGCGGCCCTATGATGGCCTCGAGCAATGAGTTCAGTATTGAAATTCAGGGGAAAGGTGGCCATGCAGCACTTCCTCACAATAGTGCCGATCCTGTAATGGCTGGTGTTCAGATTGCCCAAGCCCTACAAAGCATCATTACCCGTAATAAGCGCCCTGTTGATGCAGCAGTGATCTCCATTACGCAGTTTCATGCGGGCGAGACCAGTAACGTTATCCCGGATACCGCCATCTTAGGCGGAACGGTTCGGACCTTTACTCTTGAAGTATTAGACTTAATCGAGCGCCGCCTTAATGAGATTAGCAATCAAGTTGCGGGGGCATTTGACTGCAAAGCCAGTATTGCATTCAAGCGTAATTATCCGCCCCTCATTAATCATGAAAAAGAAACAGAGTTTGCAAGCAAGGTCATGAAAGAACTGGTTGGAGCAGAACGCGTTAATTTGCGCATTGATCCCACTATGGGAGCAGAAGACTTTGCCTTCATGCTTCTTAAAAAGCCAGGATGCTATGTATTTTTAGGGAACGGTGATGGCGATCACCGAATTGCTGGTCATGGAATGGGGCCATGCCATTTGCATAACCCCTCATACGATTTTAATGACGCACTAATTCCTGTGGGCGTTAATTACTGGGTTCGGCTAGCACAAACCTACTTAGCCTAAAGAGGCTAAGAAAACTAGCGATTCTTAAACTGGGCAGGTCGCTTTTCTAAAAACGCAGCCATACCCTCCTTTTGATCTTCAGTTCCAAAACAAGCATGAAAGAGTCTTCGCTCAAAACGAATTCCTTCGCTCAAGCTCATCTCAAAGGCCACATTTACACTTTCTTTCACCATCATTAGAGTAAGAAGTGGCATCGCTGCAATGGTTTGTGCGATTGCTTTAGTTTCGACCATCAATTGAGCGGCTGGATAAATGCGCGCCACCAAACCACTGCGCTCGGCTTCTGTAGCATCCATCATTCGTCCAGTTAGACATAGATCCATTGCTTTGGACTTCGAGACTGCGCGTGTCAATCGTTGTGTCCCACCCGACCCCGGAACAATGCCAAGCTTCACTTCAGGTTGAGCAAATTTAGCGGTATCAGCCGCAATAATCATGTCGCACATCATGGCAAGTTCACAGCCACCACCTAGAGCGTAGCCAGATACTGCGGCAATCACTGGTTTACGAACCTTGGTGAGCGTTTCCCAATTACGGCTAATGAAGTTATTGCGATAGGTCTCCTGAAAATCAAGCTTTGCCATCTTGCCAATATCTGCACCAGCAGCAAATGCTTTCTCGCTTCCCGTAATAATCATGCAAGCAATCGAGTCATCCGCATCAAACTTTAATAAGGCAGTGCCGAGCTCGTTCATTAACTCATCATTTAGCGCATTGAGGACCTGAGGTCGATTTAAGGTAATGATGGCAACCTTGCCTTCGGTCTCCGTTAAGATGGTGTTGTATGACATTTTTAATCCCTTCGCGGTAGCAATAACCAAACACGACCATTTTGCTTCATTCTGCCTGCTAATTCACCAGCCTCATCACCAGTTCCCCAGAAATAATCAACCCGCACTGGCCCCACGATCGCCTTACCGGTATCTTGGGCCATGACTAAGCGTCGTATAGGCTGGTTACTTAAGGGCTGTGTAGTTTCTAGAAAAACCGGCGCTCCTAGCGGAATAGCACG
>DAIPIK010000188.1:0-2477 GCA_036770845.1 Polynucleobacter sp.
AAATCTCTGGGTGGGACGGCATGGCCAATGCCGCCAAGGAAATCTACCCCTCGCTTTCGAATATTGATGCGATTCCGCCTAGCTTAGCTAAGCTGATGGCAGAAGGTAAAACTGGAATCAAGGCGGGGGAGGGTTTTAGAAAATGGAGCCCCGAAGAAAGCAAGGCAATGAACGCCCTTTACTCACGGCGCCTGAAGGCGGCATTTGAAGTTCTTAACATTCAATAATGTCCCACTCCTTGGAAACCGTCTGCTTCACTAAAGCAATATTGGGCTTAATGCCAATGCCGACAGTATTCAGCTGCTCAACATTCAGCTTCCCTTCGACAGCCTTTAGGGGTGCATCACAAATATCGTATTCCAAATATGCATTAGACATGCTAAGACCCCATGGTGCGCCATTCATTGCAAAGCCGATGGAGGCCGTCGCTGCTGCTGACAAAGAGGTTTCTGCAACCTTGCACGCCAGATTTAAGTTTAGGCCACGCGCCTTTAAATCGATTGCGGCACGCATGCCGGGCAACATGCCACCGAGCTTGATCAGCTTTAAGCTTGCCCCATTCATCACGCCATGGTCTGCATACTCTTTAATTCCTTCAACACCATGGATTGATTCATCCAAGCAAATCGGTAGCGGGGATGCCGTCTTTAGGCTTGCAAAGTCAGCAATGGAATGGCCCGCTGCAATTGGCTGTTCGACAAAAGAAAGGCGCGAGGCAAGATCGGATCGGCAAAATTCCATTGCCTGTTCTAAGGTGAAGGCGCCATTCGCGTCGGCTGATATCGTATCGCCCTCTAGGGCATCGCAAATTGCAGCTACGCGCTTCAGATCGGTATTGAGATCAAGCGAGCCAACTTTGATTTTCCAATGCCGATATCCCTGCTCCCGAAGGGCTCGGGCATCAGCGATCTCGGTCTCCAAAGAACCGCCTAGCATCCGCAAAACTGGTAACGGATCTGGTGTAGCGACCGACGGGATGCCATTCGCTTTGCGCAACAAAGACCATGCAGACTCTCCTTTGGCTTGCGCAAAGAGATCCAATAAGGCTAATTCAAGACAGGACTTCGCTGAGGTATTGGCGTATAAAAAGCGAGATTGGATATTACCAATCTCGCAAGGATCTGCCCATGACACTTCTTTCACTGCATTCAGAAGGTATGCGGTATTAGCCAAGATACTACCAAGCGTCTCGCCCGTCATTAGGGGTGCCGCAGACGTTTCTCCCCAACCCTCCCTACCCTCACCATCAATTAAGCGAAGTAGCAAGGTGTTGGCATGCGTAACGGTTTCCCCTGCCATTTTCATGGGCGATTTGAGTGGTATCGAAAGAGGGAATAACGTTGCAGATTTAATGTTCATTGCTTCTATTCAGGTTTTGTAGTGCCATCAATTTTATAAAAACAGTACGGAGATCATATGCTAAAAATTATTCGAGTCATTGCAATTGCATTAGCCGCGTCATCGCTTCAAGTGCAAGCGCAGCCATACCCCAATCAACCCATTCGCTTGATTGTGCCATTTGCCGCCGGAGGCCCATCCGACGTGCTAGCGCGAGCCTTTAGTCAAAAATTAGGAGAAGACTTAGGGCAGCCGGTGATTATTGATAACAAGCCCGGTGCAGGAACAAACTTAGCCGCAGAATTTGTTGCGCGCTCAAAACCAGATGGTTATACGATTTTTCTTATGATGGTAGGAACACAGGCAATTAATGAAGCCCTGTATAAAAAATTGAGTTACAACACCGTTAAGGACTTTGCTCCGATTACCCTCGTGGCATCCTCTTCTCTCATGCTGGTAGCCAATCCATCGGTTCCAGTTAAAAATACCAGCGAGTTAATTGCCTATGCCAAGGCCAATCCAGGTAAAGTCAATTTTGGCTCTTCGGGTACGGGCACTCCACTTCACCTGGGTGGCGAGCTATTCAATGTGCAAGCAGGGACAGACATTACCCACGTACCTTATAAGGGAGCGGCGCCTGCTTTAACCGATGTATTGGGTGGGCAAATTCAGACTGCCATGATTGGAACGCCTGCCGCACTCCCTTACGTTAAATCGGGCAAACTCACTCCGATTGGAGTAACCAGCTTGAAACGCTCACCCAATGCGCCCGAAGTCCCTGCCATTGCGGAAACATTACCTAATTTTGAGGTAGAGCTAGTTTACGCGCTGGTTGCCCCCGCAGGTACGCCCAATGCAATTATTAAACGCCTAAATACGCAGATGAGCACAATACTGAATAATCCAGAAACAAAAACCCAGCTCGCAAGCAGGGGGTTTGATGTGCAAACGAGCACGCCAGAACAGTTGGGAGCCTACATTAAAGCTGAAGTAACAAAATGGGCGCCGATTGTGAAAAAATCAGGGGCTACTGCAGAATAATGATCTGCACTTATTTAACCGCCACTTATTTAATCCATTTATTCCATGATTGAAATCTCTGAAAAGCGCCTGATCGGGCCCGTGATTCGCTTGCACCC
>DAIPIK010000189.1:0-2463 GCA_036770845.1 Polynucleobacter sp.
GCTATTCAGGGTCCTGCTCGGAAATTTATCTGGAAAAGGCCTTTGATGGCCATCCGTCAAAGCCATCGGAGCGCCTTCCGGTGGCCAAAGCCCTGGGTGAAACCAGTTTGATGTTCCTGGTGCATCCCACATTGACGGCCGAAGAGATAAATCTCACTGCCGAAACCGTAACCGAGGTTGTAAGAATGGCCACATCGTGAAACTGAAGGCCTGATTTCAGTCAATCTTGAGTGCAACTGATGGGCTCTGAGACTTTTTCTTATAGGATTCAGCGAGATAATTGGCTAAAATAGCCAAATGCCCCTCATCAAGCGCTTCAATGTAAGCATTCTCAATCTGCCACGCAGTGCCAAACACGCGATTTTGGTGCTGGCCGATCTCTTGGCATTGCCAGTGATTCTGCTTGCAGCTTATATGCTCCGTTACAGTGCCGTACCGAAGCCGCCCTACGATTATCGCGAGCTGTTGCTGGCCGCGCTGATTCCAGTGGTTGCCTTGTACGCTGTCGGCTTTTACCGTACGGTCATTCGTTTTAGCGATAACCGGATGGTACGCGATGCCTGTCTGGGCATGTCTTTAGCGGTAGCGCTTTTGTATACGCAGGCCTATTTGAATGTCAATCACGACACTCCGCGTTCAATTTTCATCATATTCGGTGGCTTGGCGCTGATTTACCTTATCGGCAGCCGATTGCTTGCGGCAGCTTTACTAAACTGGGGTGCGACGTTTGGGCAATTGCAAACGCCAATCGTCATCTTTGGCGCCGGTTCGGCGGGATTGCAATCGTATCTGACACTACAGGCCGGCAATGGCTACCAGCCGCTGGCTTTTATTGACGACGCTCCATCACTAAAAGGTCAGCGGATTTATGGGCTACCTGTGCTCGGTCGCAAGCAGTTTGTTGCCTGGCTTAAAAAAAATCAAGAGCTGAAAACCATTCTGCTGGCAATGCCATCGATTAGCGAAAGCCGGCGCAGAGAAGTACTGCAGTTCATCCAACCTCTTGGGCTGGCCATAAAGACCTTGCCGAATCTTTCCGACTTGCTTTCCGGAAAAGCCAAACTTAGCGATATTCGCGATATTCAGGTAGCGGATTTGCTGGGCCGGGGGTCGGTTAGCCCGGAAAGTACGCTGATGGCTGGAGCGGTTAGCGGTAAAACCGTGTTGGTGACCGGTGCCGGCGGTTCCATTGGGTCAGAGTTATGCCGGCAGATTGTCCAGCTGAATCCGGCGCGAGTGATATTGTTGGATAACAGCGAATATGCCCTCTACCGGATTGATTTGGAGCTCCAACGTAGCAATGTAAGTGGGGAAATGAAAATCATCCCGATACTGTCTTCGGTTCTTGATTGGGCTTCTATTGCCCGCATTTTCAAACATTACTCTCCTCATACCGTGTTTCATGCCGCTGCCTACAAGCATGTCCCCTTGGTGGAAGCCAACATCAGTGCCGGTGTGCGCAATAACACCTTAGGCACATGGCTTGTTGCAGAGCAGGCCGTACAGGCGAAGGTCGAACGTTTCATACTGGTGTCCACCGATAAAGCCGTGCGTCCGACCAATATTATGGGTGCCAGCAAGCGTATGGCCGAATTAGTATTGCAGGCGCTCAGCCAACTGGAATCAGATACGATTTTCAGTATGGTGAGGTTTGGTAATGTGCTGGACTCTTCCGGCTCGGTGGTTCCTCAATTTCGCAGGCAAATTGTTTCAGGTGGGCCAGTTACAGTTACCCATCCGGAAATCACGCGTTATTTCATGACCATTCCCGAGGCTGCGACCTTAGTTATGCAGGCAGGAAGCATGGCCAGTGGCGGTGAAGTTTACCTATTAGACATGGGCGAACCCATCAAAATCGACCAGCTGGCCCGAACCATGATTCAGCTAATGGGAAGAACGGTTCGTGATGTCGACGGCAACGGTGATATCGCAATCGAATACGTTGGTCTGCGGCCTGGTGAGAAACTTTATGAGGAATTGTTGATCGATGGTGCTGCCGATGCTACGGCCCATCCCAAAATCTTCACTGCGCGTGAATCCATGCTGGACTGGAAAGTGATTGAACTTGAATTGCAAAATCTATCCAAGGCTTGCAACGAGTTAGATGTCGCAACCATCCGTGAGGTGCTGAAACGTTGCGTAGCGGGCTATGACCCGGAAGTCCGTCAGGTTGATCCATTCAGCTGAATAAAAAACCCCCGTTTCCGGGGGCTTTTCACATCATATCCCTTTGCCTTTGTTCCCTCTCCCGCGGGGAGAGAGCTAGGGTGAGACCTTATTTCTTCTGACCGTCCTTGAAGCCTTCCTCGTAGCCTTTGGAAAACGCCGATTCATAACGCGAATCGTAGCTGTCTTCGTGGCGTTGGTAGGCGTTCTTGGCGCCGGATTTGGCGTCGTCTTTACCGGCAGCAAAACCTTCTTTGTAGTACACGCAGGCGGTCTTATCCATCGAGGCCGGGCAGG
>DAIPIK010000190.1:0-2459 GCA_036770845.1 Polynucleobacter sp.
GCATGGAAGAACAAGCCTTTTCATGAGCTGCGGGATGTCCAAGGCACTCATGCGCCCAATCTAGCCCACGAAACCCAGGATGCCGGTAGCAATGCCAACTGGTCTAAACGCCAAACCGTGAGCTACGAACCCATTTTTAATGCGGCAGGCAATGCCATGTCGGCTGCCTTATTCCGGCCACTCTTGGGTGCCAGCGACTCCCAGGTATTGCGCTTCACTATGGAAGGACTGGATGCAGCGAGTTATTGGCATTGCTGCAACAGGCCCATTCAGATTCTCTTGCCTTTATCGGCCGGGGTACTCTCCAATCCACAGCGCATTGATGCCCTGTGCGATCTGATTTTAAATTCCAGATTACCCGTTGGCCTAGTTCACATTGGCCTTACTGCAATGCCGCCCGAGGCACTGCGCATCAATTGCAAAGAGGGCTTATTGCGCCTGCGTCGCATCGGTGTACTGCTGCACCTGATGAATGCCAATCCGCAGTCGATTCAGCCGCAGTGGTTAGACGAAGTTAAATTCGACGGCATCCATTTTTCAATTCAGGAGCTACGCAGTGACGATATTGCGCTAGCAAACCAACAAGCCCGATTGCTCGATGCCCTCGCGATGGCACGGGAATTGGGCGCACTGCTGTATGCCAATGGCATTACCTTAATTAAAGACCTCGAAAACGCCAGGCTCTTGCCGGTGGATTTTTGCTACGGCGGCTTAATGATGTCGCCCGTAAGTAGGCACCAAATTCTTCATATCAGCGACAGTCGAATTGCGAAAGCTATTTTTGCAGTGAAACCCCATGGAAGTACAAACCAGAACGGAGATAGGCAATGAAGAAAAGTGTCATGTTAGTAGACGATCATCCCGCCATGTTGATGGCCCTCAAAAGTATGTTGCAGGACCAATTGTTGTTTGACGTAGTAGGACAGTGCCGCAATGGAGAAGAGTGCTTACAAAGTGTGAAGCAAATCAATCCCGATATTGTGATTCTAGATCTCGATATGCCGAAGACGGACGGGTTTGATGTGATTCGCCGCATTAGTTTGACTTACCCCGATATCCGCTTGCTTGTTTTATCGAGTCTAGATGAGCATGTCTATGGGGGGCGTGTTCGCTCCTTAGGTGCCCATGGTTTTATCAACAAAACCGCCGGAGCTGATGTTATCTTGGCGGCCTGCGTAGCCATCTCGCAAGGCTATGCTTGCTTTTCGCACACCCGCAATGGGCACAGCTCGCTCAGCGACCAGGAGAAACTGGCCCTGATCTCTGATCGTGAATTGCAAGTGATGAAGTATTTGGGTAAAGGCAATAGCAATCAACACATTTCAGACCTGTTGCATATCAGCAATAAAACCGTAGCAACGTATAAAACGCGCATCTTTGAAAAACTGGGCATCAACAATATTGCTGACCTGATTATGTTTTGCCGCAATAACCACATCATTGAGGGATGATGCGAGTCACTGCATTCGGTAAATTCGCTTGCGGCGCCGTACTGCTTTACTGCAGTACGGCTTTTGCACACCATATTGAACTCAGTCTGGCAGAGCAGGCATGGATCAAAGCAAGGCCAGTGGTGTATTTCAGTATTCATGAGCAACACGCGCCCTACCTTGCGCCCCTAGATGGAAGTGGGCAAGTTGGCGTTTACCAATCACTCATTGATGCATTGAGCCAGCAAACCCAGCAGCAGTACCAAGCGATTTGGCGCAGCAACGATGCAGATTTAACCCAATTGCTTAGTGAGCAAACCATTGATTTTGTAATTGATCCACCCTCTCACCTTTCAAAAGCAAATGCGGGTATCTGGTCAGATGCCTTGTTTTGGGGTCATACGGCGGTGATCACTCGTACCGAGACCTTGGTGAGTAGTACCGTGAGCGCCCCCAAAACGGCTTTTTTTGTAGCGGACTCCGCGATCCGCCAGCATCAATCCGTAGCCCATTTATTTGCCGCGCTCATGAAGCGCGAGTACGACGCAGTCGTGATGCCAATTCGGCTTGCACGGTATGCCATGGGCGCGGAACACCAAGGGCATTTAAAACTGAATGGCTTGTATGGACGCGAGCCACTGGCATACCGCTGGCTCATTGGCCATCACGCCAAACCCCTCAAAGGCATTCTGGATAAAACCCTGCATGCGCTTGATCCGGTAGCATCGCGCGCCATCTTTTCCGTCCCCGGTTTTGGTTTCGAGCAAAGAGACGATTCTGGTGGTTCTGATCTGGACTTTATGCATCAGCATCACACCCCATGGAAGCGCCATATTCTGTTTGGCTTTTTATGCGCCATGCTTTTGGGCGGATTTGCTTGGATTATTCATTTGCAGCGCAATCGGAAACAACATGCGCGGCAGAATGCCACCCTGTTAATGCAAAAAGAACATGCGGAGCGCGCCAATAATGCGAAATCCAATTTTTTAGCTGAAATGAGCCATGAAATCCGCACACCGATGAATGCCA
>DAIPIK010000191.1:0-2447 GCA_036770845.1 Polynucleobacter sp.
ATGTGATTTCTCCGCAATACATTGCGGATTTAATCTCTTGGGGAGCGATTGGCGCCCGTACTACCGAGAGCCAAGTGCACCGCGAACTCGCCTCTGGCTTATCGGCTCCCATTGGATTTAAAAACGGCACGGACGGCAACATCCGCATTGCCACTGACGCAATTCAGGCAGCACGTAGGGCTCATCACTTCTTGTCGGTTCATAAAAATGGGCAAGTCGCGATTGTAGAAACCAATGGTAATAAAGACTGCCACGTTATTTTGCGCGGCGGTAAAGAACCGAACTACGAAGCAAAATTCGTCACTGCAGCATGTCAGGAGCTCGAGGCAGCTAAATTACCGGCCAGCCTCATGGTTGACTTATCGCACGCCAACTCAAGCAAACAACATGAGCGTCAAATTACCGTAGCCGATGACATCGCAAAACAAATTGAGTCTGGCTCACGCCACATCTTTGGCGTGATGATTGAGAGTCACCTCAACGGCGGCGCCCAAAAATTTACTCCAGGCAAAGATGATGCTAGCGCCCTCGAATACGGCAAGAGCATTACCGATGCCTGCATTAATTGGGATGACTCAGTCAAAGTCTTGGAGCGCTTAGCGCAAGCCGTTAAGAAGCGTCGGCGCGGCTAAATAAGGGGAAACTCTGGATCAATCGGATTTATTCTGATTCTTCCAGAGAATATCTTGACCACCTGCAGCGCGATTTAAGACCCGCGCCAAAACAAACAGTAAATCCGATAAGCGATTGACGTACTGACGCGGCGAATCGTGCAAGGTATCGTGCCAACCGAGCTTGACGATGGAACGCTCAGCGCGACGACAAACCGTTCTACACACATGGGCTTGCGCAGCTGCACGTGTCCCGCCTGGCAGAATAAATTCAGTTAAAGGGGGCAGCGTATCGTTGTACTGCTTTAGCCAGGTATCCAACTGCGCAACTTGTTCTTCTTTGAGTAAGGTGTAATTAGGGATACATAACTCCCCGCCCAAATCAAACAAGTCATGCTGCACCCGCAAAAAGAGGGCCTGCATCTCGCTGGCAATGGCCTCTGGGATCGCCTCAGTCATCAAAACGCCGATTTCGGAGTTGAGCTCGTCTACGTCGCCCATCGCACAAATGCGCAAATGGTCCTTTTCAACTCGGCTGCCATCGCCCAAACCGGTCATGCCGGCATCGCCGGTTCGCGTTGCAATTTTTGAAAGTCGATTTCCCATCAACTGATTATAGGTAAATGGCTAAAATGGAACGATGAATACTGTCGCCCCTCCGCCCGATCTCATAGAAATACAGGCTTTGCAGGCCAAATTAGTCTCGGCACTCAAGCCCATCTTGGCTGAAGACGGCCTTTTGTGGGAGCCCGAGGACACAATCCCCTACGAATGTGATGGTTTAGCGGCCTATCGGCGCATGCCTTTGGCAGTTGCTCTGCCTGAAAACGAAGCGCAAGTGTCGCGTATTTTGCAAGTCTGCCACGCCATGAATGTGCCTGTAGTGCCTCGCGGAGCTGGCACTGGCTTATCCGGCGGCGCGATGCCCATCGCGCAAGGCCTGGTTCTCTCCCTCGCAAAGCTCAAAAAGATTGTAGACATCAACCCATTTACCCGCACTGCTGTTGTGCAGCCGGGCGTACGCAATCTGGCGATTTCAGAGGCAGTTGCTCATTTGGGCTTGTACTATGCTCCCGATCCGTCTTCGCAAATTGCCTGCTCGATTGGCGGTAACGTCAATGAAAACTCCGGCGGCGTTCACTGCCTAAAGTACGGATTAACGCTGCACAATGTGTTGCGCGTCCGTGGCGTTTTAATGAGCGGCGACATCGTCGAATTTGGCAGCCTAGCGCCGGATGCACCGGGACTCGATTTGCTCGCCATCGTGATGGGCAGCGAAGGCATGTTAGCGGCGGTCACAGAAGTGACTGTAAAGCTCGTACCAAAACCCAAGTTAGCCCAAGTCATTATGGCCAGTTTTGATGACATCGAAAAAGGTGGCAATGCGGTTGCAGCGATTATTGCTGCTGGCATTATTCCGGCCGGCCTAGAGATGATGGATAAAGCAACCACGCGGGCGGTCGAAGAGTTTGTGCACGCTGGCTACGATTTAGATGCGGTTGCCATTTTGCTGTGTGAGTCCGATGGCACTCCGGAAGAAGTTGCAGAAGAGATTGGGCGCATGACTGCTGTTTTAGAAAAAGCCGGCGCCAGTGGCATTCGCATCTCTAAAAATGAAACGGAGCGCCTGACGTTTTGGAGCGGTCGTAAAAATGCTTTCCCAGCAGCAGGTCGTATTGCAGCTGACTACTACTGCATGGATGGAACGATTCCACGGCGCCACATTGCTACCCTCTTGCGCCGCATTCAGGAAATGGAAAAGAAGTATCGACTGGGCTGCTTAAATGTATTTCATGCGGGCGATGGCAATATGCATCCGCTGATCTTGTTTAATGG
>DAIPIK010000192.1:0-2427 GCA_036770845.1 Polynucleobacter sp.
TTTTGTTGCGTCAATTCCGAAACCGACTTCGAGCTATTCGGGCCAAACATGCCCTGCTGCTCAGTATCCACATACACCATGGTGCCTAAGCTATCGCTCATGCCGTAGCGCGTCACCATATCGCGCGCCATCTTAGTTGCGCGTTCAAAGTCATTCGATGCACCCGTGCTCATGGAATTCAGAAACACTTCTTCTGCTGCACGGCCACCAAACAAAATGGCCAGCTCCTCCAGCATCCGATCTTTGTATAAATTGACGCGATCAAACTCTGGCAGCTGCCAGGTGACGCCCAAAGCCATACCGCGCGGCATGATCGTCACTTTATGCACGGGGTCGGCTTTTGGTAAAACCTTAGCAACCACCGCATGGCCTGACTCATGGTAAGCCGTATTGCGACGCTCTTCTTCACGCATCACAGCCGATTTACGCTCCGGACCCATGTAGATTTTGTCTTTCGCATCTTCAAAGTCTTGCATGTCCACCGAACGCTTATTGCGGCGTGCAGCAAAAAGTGCCGACTCATTGACTAGGTTGGCTAAATCAGCGCCCGAGAAACCTGGAGTACCACGCGCTAACACGGCCGCATTGACGTCGGGGCTAATGGGTACCTTGCGCATATGCACTTGCAGAATCTGCTCGCGACCACGAATGTCAGGCAAGCCAACGTGCACTTGACGGTCAAAGCGGCCTGGGCGCAGTAAAGCGCGATCCAAGACATCCGAGCGGTTGGTAGCTGCAACCACGATGACGCCGCTATTGCTTTCAAAACCATCCATCTCAACCAGCATTTGGTTTAAGGTTTGCTCGCGCTCATCATTGCCGCCACCCATACCAGCGCCACGATGGCGACCGACCGCATCAATCTCATCAATGAAAATGATGCAAGGGGCATTTTTCTTGGCGTTCTCAAACATGTCGCGCACACGGGATGCACCAACACCAACAAACATTTCAACGAAGTCAGAGCCGGAGATCGAGAAGAATGGCACTTTGGCCTCACCCGCAATCGCACGCGCCAACAAGGTCTTACCAGTACCGGGAGGACCCACCAACAAAACGCCGTGCGGAATATGGCCGCCTAGCTTTTGGAACTTTTGCGGATCCTTCAGGAAGTCAACAATCTCAAATACTTCTTCTTTGGCTTCGTCGCAACCCGCAACATCGCCAAAGGTCACGGTATTGCTGTTCTCATCTACCAGGCGAGCTTTGGATTTGCCAAAGGAGAATGCACCCCCTTTGCCGCCACCTTGCATCTGCCGCATCATAAAAAACCAAAAACCAATAATCAATAAAGTAGGTCCGAGGTAATACAACGCCGACATCAATAAATTGGGTTCGTCTTCTGCTTTACCAGTGACTTGTACGCCGGCTTTCATCAGGTCGCCGACCATCCAAATGTCCCCTGGAGAAATGAGGGAGTACTTGTTTCCATCGACTGGAGTCACTTGCAAGGTACGACCTTGCACGTCAACGCGACGCACTTTGCCATCCCGTGCGTCATCCATGAACTGGGAGTACGTCACTCGCTCTGGTGTGTTTGGCTTATCGAACTGTTTAAATACAGTAAAAAGGACGAGGCCGACAATGAACCAGACGCCGATTTTTTGGAACATATTGTTGTTCAAATACCCACCTTTGCCGGATTAATCCGGGAGTTCTTCCATTACTAAACCAGTCAAAAAGACGGTTTCCTTATGTAAATGATTCTACTACCTCCGTAATTCAAGGGTTTAGCCTATTTTTATTGGCTAAAACCACTGAAATATAGGGGTTAATAACTATTTTAGGGCTGTTTTGGTGGTTTCAAGTGGCGACCCAGCAAAAAGGTCTCTGACGATCGATCGCGCGAGGCTTTGGGTTTTCTGGCCGAAACCGTCTTAAACACCTTTTTAAAGGTCTCCACAATTTGACTATAACCACTGCCATGGAAGCATTTAATTAGCAGAGCGCCGTCGGGCTGGAGGTGATCCTTGGCAAAATCCAAGGCCAACTCAGCCAGGGTCGCCATGCGCGCTGCATCGGCAATACCCACACCCGATAAGTTCGGCGCCATGTCGGATAAAACCAAATCCACTTTGCCATTGCAACTCGCCGGCAATAAGGATTCGAGCGCACGTAAGCCCTCTTCCTCCCGAAAGTCACCCTCAATGAAACTGACATCGGCGATTGCTTCCATGGGCAACATATCAATCGCAACAATCACACCATCGGGCTTTCCCGATTCAATCTTCGGATTGTGTTTACCCAATTCGGTTAGGCGATTACGCACGTACTGCGACCAGCTGCCCGGCGCACTGCCCAAATCCACCACCACCATGCCGGCCTTAATCAAATGGTCCTGCTCGTCGATTTCGCTGAGCTTGTACGCCGCACGTGCGCGATAGCCCTCTTTTTGCGCCATCTTGACGTAGGGATCCATTAGGTGGT
>DAIPIK010000193.1:0-2426 GCA_036770845.1 Polynucleobacter sp.
AGTGATAGCGGTAAATAGCCACCGCTGATTCCTTTGGAGAGGGTGATGAAGTCAGGCCAAATATCCGCATGTTCACAAGCAAAGAACCTGCCCGTTCTACCGCATCCTACGGCAATTTCGTCGGCAATCAGATGAATGCCATACTGGTCACACAGTGCACGGGCACGCTGAAGATAAATTGGGGAGTGCATCGCCATTTGCCCAGCACATTGCACTAGCGGCTCTAATATCAGGGCAGCAATATGATGATGTTCCCGTTGCAAAAGCTTTTCTAATTCATGCGCTGCACGCAGCGCCACTTCGGTTGCAGATTCCCCATCCTGCGCTTGGCGACTATCAGGCGACATTACAGTGAATACATCCGACAGCAGTGATCCGTACGCAGTCCGAAACAAAGGCACATCAGTTACGGCCAAAGCCCCTAGGGTTTCGCCATGGTAACTATTTTGCAAGCAGACGAAGCGGGATTTCTCAGGCTTTCCTGAAAGTTGCCAATAGTGGTGACTCATCTTTAAAGCAATCTCAACGGCAGAGGCGCCATCCGATGCGTAAAAAGCATGCCCTAAGCGATGCTGCGTTAAAGCGGAGAGGCGCTCCGATAATTCAACAACGGGTTGGTGCGTAAAACCTGCCAGCATCACATGCTCAATTTTTTCGAGTTGATCCTGAATGCGTTGATTAATAAACGGGTTGGAATGCCCAAATAAATTGGTCCACCAGGAGCTGATGCAATCCAGGATCGGCTTGCCTTGATCGTCATACAGCCAAGCACCTTTACCCCGAGCAATCGTTACCAAGGGCATGTGCTCGTGGTGCTTCATTTGCGTGCAGGGGTGCCAGACCGACGCAAGGCTCCGCAAAATCCACTCGTCTGTTGATTTAGGCTGGCTTACCGATGTCGTCATGAGTGATATTTGACCATTAGTTTTCGGCTTGAAGTGGATTCATCTGTTATGTTTATGGCTTATTGCCTCCTTTTTTGGAATTTCCTTATGTCCCAAAGCCAAGTCCTCGAAAAACCCCTGATTCAAGCAAAGTCGGCATCGGTCGCCAAAGCAAGCGTTTCGGAGGGCGACTGGACAGTAGCGGCGGTCGAATCCTTGTTTGCTTTGCCTTTTAATGATTTGCTTTTTCGTGCCCAAGAAGTGCACCGGGCTTATTTCCCCGAGGGTGACGTGGAATTGGCAACCCTACTATCCATTAAGACCGGCGGCTGTCCCGAAGATTGTGGCTATTGCCCCCAAGCGGCGCGGTACAACACGGATGTCAAAGCCAATAAATTGATGGATCTGGAGGAAGTGCTGGAGGCGGCGAAAGCAGCCAAAGCCGCCGGCTCCAACCGATTCTGTATGGGCGCAGCCTGGCGAGAACCCAAAGACCGCGATATTGAAAAGGTGTCTGCCATGATTCGGGGCGTCAAAGCTCTGGGTCTCGAAACCTGCGCCACACTGGGTATGCTGGAGCCAGAGCAGGCCAAGGCACTGCAGGGCGCAGGATTGGATTTCTACAATCACAATCTGGATACCAGTGAGGATTTCTACCGCTCTGTAATTAAGACCCGCGACTATCAGGACCGCTTGGATACGATCTCGCACGTCCGTGCTGCTGGTATGTCGGTGTGCTGTGGCGGCATTGTGGGCATGGGGGAATCGCGCGAGCAGCGTGCTGCCTTCATTACGCGCTTGGCTAATTTAAGTCCATATCCCGAGTCAGTGCCGATTAACCACTTGGTTCCGGTCGCAGGCACGCCACTGGCTGATCAGCCACCGATGGACCCTTTGGAGTTTGTGCGGACCATTGCCGTGGCACGGATCACTATGCCCAAAGCCCGCGTGCGTTTATCGGCCGGAAGGCAAGAGCTGGGTCGCGCCGTGCAAGCGATGTGCTTTCAGGCGGGAGCCAATTCCATTTTTTATGGCGATCAATTGCTGACAACGGGTAACCCAGAGGCCGAGGAAGATCGTGCTCTCCTGGCCGAACTGGGCCTCAAGACAAAGCAACACGTGAAGGCTGAAGTAACGGTATAGTTTTAACTATGCCTATGTCATTGTTGGATCGATTTATTACGGAGTTTGACGTCGCTTTGCGATCGCTTGCTGGCGGCGCTCAGGCTCATCGTGCAATGCCAACAGCAGAAATTACAAGTACTCTTGATACTGCTGAGCGGGCCCATGCGGCTGGGCTCATGCGCGTCAATCATGTGGGCGAAGTATGCGCCCAAGCCTTATACCAATCGCAAAAAATCGTGGCACGTAGCCCAGAAACGCGCGCCATGCTCGACCATGCAGCACAAGAGGAAATGGACCACATGGCCTGGTGTGAAGAGCGCTTATCTGAACTTGGCTCGCACACCAGTTATTTAAACCCAATCTGGTATGCCGGATCTTTTGGGATCGGCTTACTGGCTGGCTTAGCCGGCGATCGAT
>DAIPIK010000194.1:0-2420 GCA_036770845.1 Polynucleobacter sp.
AGCACCACGTCAATGCCTGCAGCTAGGAGTGCATCATGCAACGCATCGGCCTCCGCTTTGACGGACTCGGACTTATCGTAGCCCACCGGGCAAATGACGACCTCAAATGGCGCCATCGAAATCGGCCAGACAATACCCCGATCATCATGGCCCTGCTCAATTGCTGCACCGAGTAAACGCGTTACGCCAATTCCATAACAGCCCATCACCATCGGTTGGGATTTACCGTTCTCATCCAAATAGGTGCAACGCATTGCTTCGGAATAGCGCGTGCCCAATTGAAAGACATGCCCCACCTCAATGCCGCGGCAAATTTCAACACGGCCTTTGCCATCGGGCGATGGATCACCGGCGACGGCATTACGAATATCGGCAACCTGCGGCAAGGGCAGATCACGCTCCCAGTTCACACCGGTCAAATGGAATCCAGTGGCATTAGCGCCGCAGACAAAATCACTCATATTGGCTACGGTGCGATCAGCGATGACGACGACATCGGAGCGAACACCAACCGGACCCAATGATCCTGGGCTCGCATTGCATGCAGCAGCAATTTCTGCTTCGCTAGCAAAACGGGATTCAGCCAGGCCAGGAATTTTGCTGAGCTTGATTTCATTTAACTCGTGATCACCGCGGAGCAAGAGCATGAAGAGCTTGGCGGGACCCTTCTCTTGATCCACTGCGAAAACCAGGGTCTTCACGGTTTGCTCAAGCGGAAGCGATAAAAACTGCGCCACTTGGTCGCAGCGGGTTTGATCGGGCGTTGCCACTTTTTGCATAGCGACGGTTGGGGCAGCGCGAGCTGATATCAATGCGAGCGACTCAGCCGCTTCTAAATTGGCTGCGTAATCGGAATTAGGGCAATACACAATCGCATCTTCACCGGTATCGGCAATCACATGAAACTCTTGACTGCCGGAGCCGCCAATCGCACCGTTATCGGCGGTAACCGCTCTGAATACCAAGCCCATCCGCTCAAAAATACGGGTGTAGGCGTCAAACATCAACTGATATGACTGCTTCAGGCCAGCAGTATCCCGATCAAACGAATAGGCATCTTTCATGCTGAACTCACGTCCGCGCATGATGCCAAAACGCGGGCGGCGCTCATCGCGAAACTTGGTCTGAATTTGATAGAAGTTCACTGGCAACTGCTTATAACTGCGGATTTCATTGCGGGCCAAAT
The DNA here is from genome assembly GCA_036770845.1 of Polynucleobacter sp. Lineage (GTDB taxonomy): Bacteria > Pseudomonadota > Gammaproteobacteria > Burkholderiales > Burkholderiaceae > Polynucleobacter. The sequence continues at coordinate 1,187 of DAIPIK010000194.1, forward strand.
CGGTCACTACCTCTTCGGAGGTGGGCTGAATTAAAAAATCACGCTCATGTCGATCTTTGATTCGGAGTAGCTCAGGGCCCATCTTTTCCCAGCGGCCCGTTTCTTGCCACAGCTCTGCTGGTTGAATCATGGGCATGAGGAGTTCAATCGCACCCGCCCGATTCATTTCTTCGCGAATGATGTTTTCTACCTTGCGAATCACCTTTAAACCCAGTGGCAAGTAGTTATAAATTCCGGCGCTTAACTTACGAATTAAGCCAGCACGCACCATGAGTTGATGCGAAACCACCTCTGCGTCAGAGGGGGCTTCCTTGAGGGTCGCGAGAAAGGTTTGTGTGGCTTTCATGTATAGATATAATCAAATGACTGATTTTAATGGATTTGGAGCGCGATTATGCTCGACCGCGAAGGGTATCGACCCAATGTCGGCATTGTCCTCCTTAACGGCGCTAACGAGGTTTTCTGGGGAAAACGCGTTGGACAGCATTCGTGGCAGTTCCCGCAAGGCGGGATTCAGCATGGTGAAAGCCCAGAAGAGGCCATGTACCGCGAATTGCACGAAGAGGTTGGCTTGCTGCCGGAACATGTCCAGATCATTGGACGCACCAGGGACTGGCTTCGCTATGATGTCCCAGAGGAGTTCTTGCGCCGTCAAACTGCCAACCGAATGCAACGTGCCAGCTACCGCGGGCAAAAGCAGATTTGGTTTTTACTGCGCCTAACTGGGCACGACAGCGACATTCACCTGCGCGCAACCGAGCATCCGGAGTTCGATGCCTGGCGCTGGCATCCCTATTGGATTGAGCTCGATACCGTAGTGGATTTTAAGCGCGAGGTCTATGAATTGGCTTTATCCGAACTAGCGCGCTACCTGACTCGCAATCTGAAATTACAGCAACTGGTTTGGGGCTCACCGCTCGACCTCGCACAACACATTCGGCGCCATGACACGGATGCCCCGCCCAACTAAAGCAGTGCCCACTTTTAGGCTAATCATGCATACACCCCCTTTTGCGCGTCCCCGCTGGTTTGCTTATGCAAGCTGCTTACTTGTTTCGGCAAGTTTGATTGGCTGCTCCGGCGACCCAATGATCAGCGGCGTTGATCCCTATGCTCCCACGGTTTTTAAGGAAGGTAATACCAGCATGCCGCTGGTTCCGCCCAATCCCAAAACCCTGCTGCCTTTTTACGTTTCTGAAACCACTATTTTTAAGTTTGCAATCGACACCCAATC
>DAIPIK010000195.1:0-2404 GCA_036770845.1 Polynucleobacter sp.
TGGCGTTATGGTCTGTTTGCCCATTGGCATAAGACAGTGCGGATTGCGATCAGTAGCATGTTGCCATGGCAAATCAGTGTAAAAAAAACAAGACTGTATTGGTGATTGGGGCAGGTATTGCCGGCTTGGCCGCGGCTTGGGCGCTAAATCAAAAGGGATTTGCCGTACGTGTGATTGACGCTTCCTCGGATGTGGCGCAAGGAGCAAGTTTTGCCAACGGTGCCCAGTTGAGCTACAGCTATGTTCAACCCCTTGCTGATCCGGGGGTCTGGAGGCAATTGCCCAGTTTATTGTTTTCTGCATCGTCTCCTTTTGCTTGGCGTCCAAGTTGGAGCGGAGCTCAGTGGCAGTGGTTACTCTTATTTGCCCTGGCCAGCCGCCGCAAGGTTTCGATTCAAACCACGCTGCACTTACTTGCGCTTGGACGAATCAGTCGCGAGGTACTGGAAAACATGCTGGCAACGACAGGCATTGATTGCTTGTACGCTCAAACCGGAAAGTTAGTGGTTTACCCAACGCTGACCTCCTTGAGGGCTGCCCAACGACAAGTCGCCTTGCAGGCGCAATTGGGGTGTGAGCAGCACTTACTGTCGGCATCTGAGGCTATAAAGGTTGAACCGGCACTTCGTGACTATGGCGATCAAATGGCGGGGGCGGTTTACACCCCAAATGAGTGCGTAGCCGATTGCCTTCTGCTATGCCAGCAGCTGCGGGTTTGGTTGATTCGCCAAGGCGTCCTGTTCGACATGGAGCGGGATGTCGTGCGCTTATCGCTTAGCGAGGGAAGAGTTGTGGGGGCCGAGACATCGTTGGGTTGTCTTAAGGCTGACCATTATGTTTTGTCGGCAGGTACCAGGTCACGAGCGTTGGTAGCTTCGTGTTTGCCAATGAGAGGGTTTAGGGTGCCGGTCTATCCCCTCAAAGGCTACAGCCTCACCTTAAACCTAGACGGCTGCGCGAACGCTGCACCGCGCGTCAGCGTGACCGATACATCCCGAAAACTGGTATTCGCGCGGTTAGGAGATCAATTACGTGTCGCTGGATTCGCTGAAATTCGCGACCATGACACGAAATTAGATGGCCGTCGCATTGAGCAAATGCTTGAGGCAGTGCAAGCACTCTTTCCAAGATTGAGTCTCGATGGACATACAGCTCCCTGGTTTGGACACAGACCTGCCACACCGACTGGAAGACCACTTGTAGGACGACTGCCCGGTGGGCCCAGAAACTTATGGATGCACACAGGGCATGGCATGCTGGGCTTAACGTTGGCTTTTGGAACCGCCGAGCAACTGGCGCAGCAAATGGAAGCTTAATCGCTAGGGCAGATTGCTGGTAAGCGCCTGTTGCATGCATTGGGTAAATGCTCTAGCCGCTAGATGTGTGGGGCGTGCACTGGACCACGCAGCAAGCACCGGAATGTTAACAGCTGGTCTTAGAGCAACCACATCTACGAGCCTTGAGTCAGCACAGGCTGCCGTGCATCCCTCGACCAGTGCTACCCCAAGTCCCTCGTGGGCCATTGCGAGAGCAACATGATGGGTTTGAACCACTATCGAATACCTCTCCTGTAAAGACTCCTCAGGGGTTATTAAATCGGCAATGGTCCTGCCGACTGGATCGCGGCTGTCGAGTGAGATGATGGGAAGGTGATGCAAATATTCAGGTGATATGTGACCTAATTGCGTTACTGCTCGGTCAAGCATGCCTTTTGGAGCGACGCAGTAAATAGGTACATCTTGCAGCGATTGATGATTTAAAGCTGGGTGGCTGCAGGTCCCAAACAAATAGCCAACATCAGCCTCTTGCAGCACCAAGCTGTCAATAATTTGTGGTGAATGCAACGCCTGATGATGTAGCGAAATATCTAAAAATTTTCGTTTAAATAGTGCGACCGCCTTGGGGAAAATTGATTGACTCATAGCCAGAACCGTCAGAATTTTAAGCTCGCGCGTTTGCGAACTGACGCGTAAGTTGCCCGCCAAGCGCCTCACCTCGTCAAGGTCCAAAAACAACTTTTCGACGAGTGGAAAGAGTGCCTGCGCCTCCGTGGTTGGCACCAAGCGTCCAGCAGCACGCTCAAACAACGTAAAACCAAGCTGAAGTTCAGCATGCTTGAGTGTCCTGCTGACCGCGGGCTGCGTGACATTTATGAGTCGAGCCGCTGCACTTATGCTTCCCGTAAGCATGACGGCATTAAAAATTTCAATGTGCCTAAGTCGCATGACTCAAATCAGGCCAACGAAGGAACGAGTGCTAGCTGCATGTAGGATATTTCAGCATACTAAATGTCGCAGAGGGAAACGGGGATTCCTACCTTGTCACGCGGAGCAGGCGTTGTCGATGCAAAGCCAGCCAGAGCCCCGCGCAGACAATCACACCCATGCCGATTAGAGCGATTGCA
>DAIPIK010000196.1:0-2400 GCA_036770845.1 Polynucleobacter sp.
CCAGACACCATCATCAGGTCGGCGAGCTCATCGATCACAATCACAATCACGGGGGCTTTATAGATTGGCTCAGGATCATCCGGCGTTAAGCTAAATGGGTTGGTGAGTTTTTCACCCTTCTCTTCTGCCTCGAGAATCTTTTTATTAAAGCCCGCTAAATTACGTACGCCAAACTTACTCATGAGTTTGTAGCGACGCTCCATCTCATTCACTGCCCAATTGAGGGCGTTGTAGGCCTGCTTCATGTCGGTTACAACCGGACACAGCAAATGCGGGATCTTTTCGTACATCGCCATTTCTAGCATCTTGGGATCAATCATAATCAAGCGCACTTCATCGGGCTTGGCTTTAAATAGGATCGATAAAATCATCGCATTAATACCAACCGATTTACCGGCACCGGTAGTACCCGCCACGAGGCAATGCGGCATCTTCGCCAAATCAGCCACCATCGGGCTGCCAGAAATATCTTTACCCAAGGCTAAGGTCAACAGGGAATGATTGTCGTTGTATACCTGTGAGCTCAAAATTTCCGAAAGGTAAACCGATTGGCGGCTGGGGTTGGGCAATTCCAAAGCCATGCAGGTTTTGCCGGGAATGGTCTCCACGACACGCAAGCTAACAAGACCCAATGATCGCGATAGATCACGCGACAGATTCACAATCTGACTGCCCTTAACGCCAATCGCTGGCTCAATCTCGTAGCGCGTCACGACCGGGCCTGGGTAGGCTGCAATCACCTTCACTTCAACGCCAAACTCATCCAGCTTGCGCTCAATGAGACGCGATGTAAATTCCAAGATGTCGGCAGAAATCGTTTCCTTCACCTCAGGCACCTCATCCAATAAAGATAAGGGTGGTAATTCTGAATCGGGAATATCAACAAACAGGGGTTGCTGTTTCTCGCGCTCGACTCGCACACTCTTGGCAATCTGCAAGGGCGCTCGCACAATTTGGACTGCAGGAGCAATCTCAACACGGCCACGGAACTCTTCGACAAACTCTTCACGCTCTTCCGCGGCTTGCTCGCCGATCTTGAAGTCTTCAACGCGTTCGCGACGCTCGCGCAGGCGGCGATAGGCAATCTCCAAGGATCGACCCACCTGCTCGGCAACATTTAACCAAGAGAAGCGTAAAAATAAGGAGAGGCCAGCAAACAGACCAAATAACAGCAATACAGTCGATCCAGTAAAGCCAAGGGCCATCACCAAGGGATCACCAATTAACTCCCCCATGATGCCGCCCGGGGGTCGCGGCAGAGGAATCGCTAAGGAGTGCAAGCGAATCGACTCAAGGCCCATGCTCGAGCACAGGGTTAATCCAAAACCAAGCCAACGTACTAATAAGGAATCAGGCTTGGCATCGGGGTCGGATGGCAGTGGAACGCTCCACAGCTCACGCCAACCTATGATTACGCGGCGCCCAAAGAGCACTACCCACCAAAAGGCGGACACCCCAAAAATATAGAGCAATAAATCGGCAGTCCATGCCCCAAAACGACCGCCAATATTGCTGGGCGCCTCAAAACTCGCATGCGACCAGGCTGGATCGGACTTGGAATAGGTTAGTAAAACGGCTATCAGGCCTATGCACAACCCCAAGGTCAAAAACCAACGGATTTCGAGAAAAAGGCGAGGCATTCGCCCTTCTCCACCAACCTGGACAGGAGGCTTGGATTTACTGGAGGATTGGGTCGTTTTAGCCATGTTCCCTAATTGTAATCAAGCAATCCTATAATTAGGGTATGACTACTACTCCAAAACACAGCAAAGTCCTCATTCTGGGCTCTGGCCCTGCAGGTTATAGCGCCGCAGTCTATGCTGCCCGTGCTAATTTAAAGCCCACCCTCATTACGGGCATGGCTCAGGGCGGTCAACTGATGACTACCACCGATGTTGAAAATTGGCCCGCTGATCCGGATGGAGTGCAAGGGCCTGAGCTGATGGAGCGCTTTCTAAAGCACGCGGAGCGCTTCAATACCGAAATCATTTTTGATCACATCCATACCGCAGCCCTTTCTGAAAAACCGATTCGCTTGGTTGGTGACTCTGGAACGTACACCTGCGATGCCTTAATCATTGCTACAGGAGCATCGGCGCAATACCTTGGTCTGCCTAGCGAAGAGGCCTTTATGGGTCGTGGCGTTTCTGGCTGCGCTACCTGCGATGGTTTCTTTTATCGCAACCAAGATGTGTGCGTGGTTGGCGGTGGTAACACTGCCGTTGAAGAGGCGCTCTACCTTACTGGCATTGCTAGCAAGGTAACGGTGATTCATCGCCGCGATAAATTCCGCTCCGAACCAATTTTGATTGACCGCCTAATGGCCAAAGTAGCCGAAGGCAAGGTCGAGCTCAAACTCAACGCCACCTTAGATGAAGTCTTGGGTGATGAAAAAGGCGT
>DAIPIK010000197.1:0-2387 GCA_036770845.1 Polynucleobacter sp.
AATACCGTCACTTGCCACTGGTTTTAGATCCGCACGGCGAGAAGTTAAGTAAACAGACCCAAGCTACTGAAATCAACACCGCAAGCGATGCGGCTGTTTTACAGGCGCTTCAGACCGCTGCACTGCATCTGGGCTTAAGGGGACTTGGCGATGGGCAAGATCAGACTATTGCAGAGTGGTTACTGCGGGCCACGCACGCTTGGGCCGATCGGACCAAAGCGCTAAGCCGTACAAATAATTAGCTGGTCTTTTTTTTCATGCCACCGAGTAAAGCACCCACCGGTGATTTTGCTGGTGTAATACCCGCTTTTTTAATCGGGTTGGCAATCGGCTGATCGGGATTGCCATCGTCAATACTCGCTTTGGGCGATGCTTGCACAGCCCCCGCTGGAGCTACGCTAGCTGGAGCTGCGCCGGCTTGATAGGGCTTATAGAAAAATGGGTCTGCCGTTTTACCGCCCTTCAGTTCTGGCAGTGGCATCACTTGCAATTTGCGCTTCATCAATTTTTCGATGTCATCTAACAAGCGCTTTTCGCCATCGTCCACCAAGGCAATCGCATCGCCGGTACTACCTGCCCGTCCTGTACGACCAATACGGTGAATGAAGTCCTCGGCGTTGTAAGGCAGCTCATGGTTAATCACGCAAGGCATCGCGGGAATATCCAGACCACGCGCCGCAACATCGGTTGCGACTAAAGCCTCAATTGCGCCCGACTTAAATGCATCCAAGGTCAGGGTACGTTCACCTTGGCTTTTATCTCCGTGAATTGCGCCCGCTTTGATGCCATCGCGCTCGAGGGCACGCGAGAGTTTGGCACAGCCTAAACGGCTATTAGTAAAAATGATGCACTGACGCGATAAACCTTGGCGGGTCCGCGCCTCCAAGATGGTGGTGATGGCCCGCTGCTTATCTGCCGAAGATACCATGTGCACCACTTGACTAACGGTATCAGCAGCCGCATTTTGGCGCGCCACCTCAACCGTAACCGGATTGCGTAAATAACTCTGGGCTAACTTTTTAATCTCAGGAGAGAAGGTCGCTGAGAACAGCAAGGTTTGGCGCTGCGCTGGTATTAAATTAATGATGCGTTGTAGGTCGGGCAAAAAGCCCATATCCAGCATGCGATCGGCTTCATCCAACACCAAGATCTCGACTTGCGACAAGTTCGCGGTTTTAGAGCCGAGGTGATCCAGCAAACGTCCGGGTGTAGCAATCAGTATCTCAATGCCACTGCGCAGCTGTGCCACTTGGGGTTGCATATCCACACCACCAAAAACGACGGTCGAGCGCAGATCCGTGTGCCGTGAATAGTTGGCTGCGTTTTCTGAAACCTGTACGGCGAGTTCGCGAGTAGGCGTTAAGACCAGGGCACGAATGGGATGGCGCGCTGGCGACGCACTGCTGCTTGAACCGGGGAGTAACTTTTGAATAATAGGCAAGACAAAAGCGGCAGTCTTACCCGTGCCCGTTTGCGCGGCGCCCATCAAGTCCTTACCTGCAAGCACATGCGGAATGGCTTGCGCTTGAATTGGGGTTGGGGTGTTGTAGCCCTGTTCGCCGATTGCCTTTTGAACGCGTGGGTCAAGGCCAAAATCGGCGAAGGTAATGCTAACTGGCGAGTCGGAAGACTCTGCGGGTGCGTTTGTATCTACAGTGGTATTGGTCAAGGTAACTTAAATAATGGCCGCGATTCCAGCCTTAGCAGTGCTAGCATCTTCGGAAGACTTCACGCCGGAAACGCCGACTGCGCCGATGGTAAATCCATTTACATCGATATTGACGCCACCCTCCAGCATCCCTTGAATGTGGGGAGCGGATAAAAAGGAGGTGCGACCGTTATTAATAATCTCTTCGTATACGCGAGTCTCGCGCTTACCCATTGCCGCCGTACGGGCTTTCTCTTGCGCGATATAAGCGGATACAGGAGCACAGCCATCGCGGCGAATCATGCCGAGCATGTGGCCGCCATCATCACAAACTGCGATGGTCACTGGCCAGTTGTTTTCAGCGGCATGGGCGTTAGCAGCATCCAGAATGGCCTGAACGTTTGCTTGGGTAAGATAAGGTTTGCTTGCCAACATCGTGGTCTCCTAGTGGTGTTTTCGTCTGAATTCGGTGGAATACGGCAACGGTCGCTGTTGAGGCTCAAAATCCCTTGCTCAATCCGACGCGGATCAATTTTATAAAAGCCAATTGCCACGTAAAATCAAACTTCTGTAAAAAACAGGGGATCAAGCTGAAATAGTCGGTCTTTTGTAGAATTTCACTCGATTCTGAATGTATTTCCCATTTTCCCATACCTTGAGCCATGCCAACAAAAACCGCCCTGCCCCCTGAAATCAGCGCCCAATTGCGAAAGCACATCCGTGGGCAGGTGCTAACCGA
>DAIPIK010000198.1:0-2383 GCA_036770845.1 Polynucleobacter sp.
GCCTCTACTTTGGGCTTGGCTGGGTTAGCAGGCTGCGCTTGAACGAGGGCAGTGGATGAGAGCAATGCTGCAGTGATTGCAGCGATGTGGAGGGTTTTGCGTTTCATATATTTCCTTTTGATTTGATAAAAAATGGATCTCTGGTTTTACTTGCTACTAATTGATTCAACAAGCGGGGTTTGGCTTTCTTGGCGCTCCCACCAATTGCCCACAAAGTATCCCTGTAGCCAGTCGATGCATTGACTAACCTTACCAGGCACAAGGCGTGGGGAAGAAAATACCGCATGGATTTCTTGGGAGGGCAAAGTCCAGTCCGTCAAAATGGGTCGCAATCTTCCTTTTTGAACAGAGCGGTGCGCTACATACCAAGGGATCGCTGCTAAGCCCATTTTAGCGATGGTGGCCGCCAATAATGTCGACAAATTATTGGAATACAGCGGCCCTTTAACGGGAACGGAGAGTGTTGCACCATCGGCTCCGCTGAAGTGCCAACGGTGGTTATCCTGTACCGAGCTATAAATCAGGGCTTGGTGCCCAGTCAGCTCGCTTGGATGCATGGGCGTACCATGCTCTTCTAAATAGGCTGGGCTGGCAACCAACACCCAGGGGTTCAGCCCCAAATAGCGCGAACCCAGCGAAGAGTCTGGCAGGCGACCCATCCGAATTGCCAAATCAATGCCTTGCTCCACCAAATTGACGTAGTGGTCATCCAAACTCAGGTGCACTTGCAGTTGGGGGTGCTGGCTCATGAATTCCAGCACCATGGGGGTCAAAATACGGCGCCCGAAGGCTACCGAAGAGCTAATCGACAATTTCCCCTGAATTTTGCTCTGCAAAAGGGCGGCTAAGTTATCCGCATCTTCGAGCTCACGCGAAATAATTTTGCATTTCTCATAGTAGATTTGGCCGATTTCAGTCGGAGTTACCCCCCTGGTGCTGCGGTGCAGCAAAAGGGAGCCAAGGCGCTTTTCTAAAAAGGCGATGTGTTTGGTAGCCGTGGGCTGGGTAATGCCAAGGCTGATGGCGGCCTTACTAAAGGAGCCAGTCTCAACGACGCGAACAAATAGGGCAATGCCCTGTATGCGATCCATATACCTATTCTAGCCTGATTCTGACTTAGGGTATTCCAAATTGGAATAGGTGATATGAATGCGCCTGCCATTGTCATTTAGGCCGGAAATCGCCATCATTCATTCATTCTTAAAACGTGGAGGAGACATCATGGCCAAAATGAAAGCCGCAATGGCTGCAGTACTAGTAATGGAAAAAGAGGGCATTACAACCGCCTTTGGAGTTCCAGGCGCAGCAATCAATCCGCTTTATGCACAATTGCGCGAGCGTCAATCGATTACGCACATTTTGGCTCGCCACGTCGAAGGTGCCTCCCACATGGCTGAAGGTTATACCCGCGCTAAAGCCGGCAATATCGGCGTTTGCATTGGTACCTCGGGCCCTGCTGGCACCGACATGATCACTGGCCTTTACTCTGCCATTGCTGATTCCATTCCAATTCTGTGCATTACTGGTCAAGCACCGCGTGCGCGCCTGTACAAAGAAGACTTTCAAGCCGTTGACATTGAGTCCATCTCCAAGCCTGTAACCAAGATGTCGGTTACGGTTCGCGAGCCAGGCTTAGTGCCACGGGTATTTCAGCAGGCGTTTCATGTGATGCGCTCGGGACGTCCTGGCCCAGTCTTAATTGATTTACCAATTGATGTTCAGCTCGCTGAAATCGAATTTGATATCGATACCTATGAGCCATTGCCGGTCTACAAGCCTGCAGCAAGCCGCAAGCAAATTGAAAAAGCTTTTGAAATGCTGATGGCTTCTGAAAAGCCCTTGATCGTCTCTGGCGGCGGCGTAATTAATGCGGATGCAGATAAGTTATTAGTTGAGTTTGCCGAGTTGACTGGCATTCCAGTGATTCCTACCCTCATGGGTTGGGGCACGATTCCCGATGACCATCCGCTGATGGCTGGTATGGTCGGATTGCAAACATCGCATCGCTATGGCAATGCCACGATGCTTGCGAGCGATTTTGTTTTGGGTATCGGTAATCGCTGGGCAAACCGCCACACCGGCTCACTTGAGGTGTATTGCAAAGACCGTAAGTTTGTCCACGTCGACATTGAGCCAACCCAAATTGGCCGCGTCTTTAATCCAGACTACGGCATTGTGTCGGATGCAAAAGCCGCTTTGGAGTTATTTGTTGAAGTTGCCAAAGAGTGGAAAGCCAAAGGCAAGCTCAAAGACTATAGCGACTGGGTCAGCCGTTGCCAAGAGCGTAAGCGTTTAATGTTGCGCAAGACCAATTTTGATAATGTACCGATCAAGCCACAGCGCGTATACCAAGAGATGAACTCGGTATTTGGTCGCGACACGG
>DAIPIK010000199.1:0-2363 GCA_036770845.1 Polynucleobacter sp.
GCTTAGCAATGGTTTGTAACTCTAATACGCGCAGGTCCTTGCTCAATAGTAAAGCCGGTCGGATGCTGTAGGCCATATTGATAAAGACTTGATCATCTAGGTCGCGGCAAGTAAATGGAGCCTCCTCAATCACCGCATTCTCAAGCAGTCGAGTGTTGCTCTCCCATGCCTGCAGAATAATTTCTTGTTCTTCTCTACTTAGCTTAAAGGCCGGACGCTGAATCACATCGATGAGCTCAAGCATGGATGCTTCACTTCTTACCGCATCTACCAGCCTGGCATCGAGCAGTATCCGAATGGGCTCAGCACTGGGATCTTTAAATACCAGCAAATCTAAAATGACATTGGTATCCAGAATCAGACGGGGTTTCATATCGGTTGAAGCAATATTCACTTTTTGAGTAAATACCTTAGCTAGCAGGCGCTTTCCAGATCTCCGGAATCACGGTGACTTGACCTTGATCCGCAGAGACCAGCATCTCGCCATCTTGAATGTTGATGTGAATAATCATGCTGCGTTCCACCAGTGCAATTAAGGCCTTGGACTGCTCTTCAGGTATGGCGACAATGCTTAGATTACGCGCGCGTTCCAGCTTATTTTTGATGCCGTCCCACCATAGCTTACTGGTATTGCCGGCATAGCAATAAACCGCTACTTGATCAGATCGACCGCAGGCTTTCAGAATGCGCCGCTCGTCGGGCTGACCAATATCAATCCACAGATTGATGGCGCCGGTAAGGTCTTTCACCCAAATGTCAGGCTCGTCGGTATCGCTTAAGCCTTTAGTAAAAACCAAATGCTCTTGTGCGTTGAGGGCAAAGGCAATGAGGCGAATCATCATGCGCTCATCGGTCTCAGACGGATGCTTTGCAATTGTTAAGGGATGACTGGCATAGTAGTAGCGATCGCCATCGGAGATGTGAAGCTCTGCTTTATGAATGGTTGCGCGCAATGCCATGAAAAGATCCCTAGATTAATCCGCCGTTTGCCCTGATTGGCCGCAGAAAACAGACCATCATAATCCCCTCGGGGTATTAGGGTGCTGAAGTGCTCAGAACCAGCTGCATGCGCTGATGCGGAATGCCCACTTCGTCAAAGATTGCGCCATCCGGTTTAAATTGCAGTTTGGTATAGAAAGGAGCCGCACTTTGCTGTGCATGGAGCTCGAAAACGCTTGCGCCTTGCATCATGCCGCCACGGATCGCTTCGCCGAGCAAGGCCGTTCCAATCCCTTGGCCACGAAATTCCTTCAACACTGCCATGCGCCCGATCTTGGCTTTACTGGGATTCTGCTCATCCAGATAGATTCGTGCGGTAGCGACACATTGGCCATCGACAAAGGCCAGAGCATGCTCGGCAATCGGATCGTAGGCATCGATTTCCAATTCGGCGGGAATACCTTGTTCTTTGACAAAAACGGCGTAGCGAATCGCATATGCGGCATCGCGTGCTTCTAACCAAGGCCGGGTTTCAATTGCAATCATGTCTCTGCAGACTTAAATGATGGCCAATCGGCTAGCGCGCGTCGGTGCTGAAAATAGGGCGTCCAATTGAGTCAACATAGGAGCGCTCAATTGGATTTGACTTGCCTGCCAGTTTTCTTCAATGCGAGCGAGATGGGTTGATTTCGGAATGGCAACGGCATGGGGGTGGCGCAAAATCCACGCCAGTGCCAGCTGCGCAGCAGAAAGGCCATGCTCAGCAGCTAAGAGCGATAAGCCGGCATGCTGTGCGAGATTGCCGGTGCCGAGTGGCGAGTACGCCATAAGCGCGATATTCAGCGTATTCATGGCAGGCAGTAAATCAAACTCAATTCCACGCTCATTAAGAGCGTAATACACCTGATTGCTCTGGCAGCCAGATAAAGCCCCTACATTTTCTTCTGCTTCTCGCCATGACTTCAGTGCTTCGAGATTAAAGTTGCTCACACCAAAATGGCGAATCAGCCCGCGCTCTTGAAGCGTTAAAAATCCTTCGATCGTGCTCTCGTAAGAATGGCTGCCTTGCCAGTGCAAGAGGTAGTGATCCAGATAGTCGCATTGCATGCGCCTCAAACTCGCTTCGCAGGCCTTAATCGTGCCATTCTTATTAGCGTTGTGTGGCAGTACCTTGGAGACTAAAGTCACCTCAGTGCGGCGACTGGAAGCGAAGGAGCCTAGCGCCTTCCCGACCAGGGATTCAGCTACTCCATCGGCATACATTTCTGCGGTATCGATGAGGCGATATCCCACCTCAAGGGCGTGCTTAATGGCTGCGCACTCTGCCTTGGCTTGACTGGGGTCTTCGCCCATTTGCCATGTACCTAGGCCAATGCGAGACTGAAATAGGGGTTGTGATTCCATGGCGTCAACTATAACCAAAA
>DAIPIK010000200.1:0-2353 GCA_036770845.1 Polynucleobacter sp.
AATCTTCGCGCACATTAAGCCGAAAGAATGGGCTTGCACAACCATAAGCGTTGCCCTTGCCCAAGGATCCGGTCCCGATGATGGTGAGCGAATCTGCTGCGAAGCCCTTGCGCAAAAGATGAATGGCCGTTACTGCCGCGGCAAAGCCATCACCAATAATTACCAGCTTGTTTTTATCCTGCATTATTTTAAGAATGGCCTTACTTGCATTGCCCGCCCAGTGCACGGCTTTTACTTGCCGACTGAATTAAATTTGCTTACTGTTTTCCTGGTGCAGATTCTGGCGCTACTTCGCCTTTGCTTTTGGTGGCATCCACACCTAGCGCCTTGAGTTTGCGGTACAAATGCGTGCGCTCAAGCCCAGTGTATTCTGAGATGCGAGTCATGCTGCCGCCCATGATTTGCATCTGATGCTCAAAATAGGCTTTTTCAAAGAGGTCACGTGCCTCGCGCAAGGGCAGATCAAAATACATCTTCGCAATGCCACTAATGTATTCACCTGCTGGCGCTGTCATCGCAGCAGCCACGGGCTTCACCTCAGCGATCGGCCTAGAAGATGCTAATGCGACTGGCGCTTCCTCGGTCTGTACCTGTTTGGGCGCACTTTCAAGCGCCTTATTCACTGTCTTTAGCAGTTTTTGCAGTGCAATGGGTTTTTCTAAAAAATTAAGGGCGCCAATACGGGTTGCCTCTACTGCAGTATCAATCGTGGCATGGCCCGACATCATTACGACCGGCATGGTGAGCTGCCCGCTATTGGACCACTCTTTAAGTAAAGTAATGCCGTCTGTGTCGGGCATCCAAATATCCAAGAGAACCAAATCGGGGCGCATTTGCTCCCGCACTGTTCTTGCCTGTATCGCGCTTTCTGCGGCATACACGGTGTGGCCCTCATCCGTCAGAATCTCATTGAGAAGCTCACGAATGCCCATTTCATCGTCGACCACCAAAATACTCGCCATGGCTAAGCCGCCTCTTTCGCTAGATTCATAAACAAAATAGACACCTGTGCGCCCACTGCCGCATCCCCTTGCATTCGATTTCGAATCTCAATTTTTGCACCATGATCATCCACAATTTTTTTCACCACCGCCAAGCCTAAACCCGTACCCTTCGTTTTTGTTGTGACGTAAGGCTCAAAGGCTCTTGCTAGTATCTTAGCTGGAAATCCCGTTCCCGAGTCAGTAATACTAAATCGCACCGCGTTTTGCATTGCGCCATTGGCCTGTTTGTAGGGCACTGCCTCAGTTGAAATGGCGACGGACGCCCGGGCGTGCTGACCCTCTAAGGTCGAATCTTGCGCATTCTGCAAGAGATTATGAATCACTTGGCGCAGTTGTGTGGGGTCGCCCAATATGTCTGGGCAAGCTAAGTCGAGTGATACTTCCATGGGGCTACCCTCATACAACACCAGAATTTCTTGTATTAGCTGATTAATCGAAACCGGCCGTAGCTGTGGTGCCGGCGTCTTTGCGAAGTCCCGAAAATCATTCACCATCTGCTTCATTGCTTCTACTTGCCCAATGATGGTGGCGGTACTTCGGTTCATCATTTCTTCCTGCTCAGGGCTCACCTTCCCTGCCAACTTTTGTTGAAGCCGCTCAGCGGACAGCTGTATTGGGGTCAGTGGATTTTTAATTTCATGGGCTAGGCGGCGCGCGACCTCGCTCCACGCAATTGAACGCTGCGCCGTAACCACGTCGGTAATGTCATCAAACACAATCATATTGAGCCCTGGGGCTAGCTCTGTACCGCGTACAAAAATAGTAACGCCAAGCTCTTGGTCAAACTCACTGCTTGCATGCAGCTGAATTTGTTTTTGCCATACCCGAGCACCCATCTGGGGCGCCTCCTGTGTGGCGGGCAAATCCCTGGCTCCCGGACCTACCGTCATTTGCATGGCAGCAAACCCCTCTTTTACCGCCGCCTCAAATTCAGCTAAAGCAGGAATTTGGCTCAGCGCCTTACCGGTGAGCTGAGTTAGGTCATGCCTAAAAATAGTGTCGGCGCCAGTATTGCTCGAAACTAACTTAAAGCCATCATCAAAAATGCAGACCCCGGCCGTTAAATTACTTAATACCGTCTCCAAAAACGACTTGGATTCCTGCAGTGAAGTGCGGGTATCGGCCAGCTGCCGAGTCATGACATTAAATTGACGCGTCAACATTCCCAATTCATCGCCCGTATCCAGTTCTGGCTTAGGGGAAAGATCGCCCTGCGCAACTGCCTGCGTACCGCGTAGCAGCATGAGCAGTGGGCGTGCTAACTGCCTGCCCAGCAACAGGGCCAAGGTAACCGCCACAAATAAAGCAAAAAAGAGGGTCAGCGTGAGGGTGCCAATGTACATTTGGCG
>DAIPIK010000201.1:0-2345 GCA_036770845.1 Polynucleobacter sp.
GCAGCCGATGGCTGGGTGAAGTGCCTCGATTGGTTTAAGCGGAACGGAGTGGCATGACCGCTCTGCAGCTCATCGTATTAGTAACAGCAGGCGCAGGTCTCTCCAGTGTTCTGATTGCGGCTAGCTTATCGCTGGGTGTTTTGGCCAAGCTCGTTGACCGCATGGTGAGCATTTCAGTTGGTATTTTGCTGGCTACTGCCTTGCTGCATTCCTTGCCTGAAGCATTTGAGATGCCTGGGATTAATGCCCATGTGCTTTTTGGTGTGCTGCTTGCAGGATTGCTCGGCTTCTTTTTACTTGAGAAAGTCGCGTTACTGCGCCATAGCCACCATCACGAAGGCGATGGCCACGACCACCACCACGGCCATGATGCAGAAGAGGCCGGTCAAAGCGGTTGGATGATTTTGATTGGTGATGGTCTGCATAACTTCGTGGATGGCGTGTTGATTGCTGCCGCATTCATGGTTGATTTTGAAGTGGGTATGTTTACCGCAATTGCCATTGTGGCCCACGAGATTCCACAAGAGATTGGTGACTTCATTGTGCTCATTAATGCCGGTTTCTCACGCGCACGTGCACTCCTCTACAACCTCATTAGCGGCGCTTTATCGGTTTTGGGCGGCGTGCTTGGCTATTACTTTTTGGAAAAAGCCAACACGGCAATGCCGTATTTACTGGTGATTGCTTCGAGCGGATTTATTTACATTGCGGTGAGTGATTTAATTCCGCAAATGCACCGTAGATCCCATTGGCAAGAGTCTTTACGGCAAATCACGCTCATTGGCTGCGGGGTTGGCTTGGTGCTGTTGCTCTCGCGCGGACACTAACCTCTATTCACGGCGGTTTGATTTAGGTCGCTAGGTCGCTACTGGCCGTTTTGGATCGGTGCACCACTCACTCCAGCTACCAACGTATAAACGGGATCCCGCTAAGCCGGCTACTTCCATTGCTAAGAGATTATGGCAAGCACTCACGCCAGAGCCACACTGATTGATCACCTTGCTTACAGGGGTGTTGCCCAGTAAGGCTTTAAATTCAGTGCGCAAGACCTCAGGTGATTTAAATTGCCCTGCACTGAGATTGTGTTTAAAGAAGCGATTCAGTGCTCCTGGAATATGGCCACCAATCGCATCTAAGGTTTCATTTTCCCCACGAAAGCGATCTTCAGCGCGCGCATCGATCATGCAATGGCCCAGCAAATTCGCATCTGCAATGCATTCTTCGATGGCGTCTACTGTGACTGCGCCCGCCCACTCCTGCGGAGCTGGAGTTTCTTTTAAAGGCTCAATCACCGGTGGAATGGTACCAATCGAGCCATTCCATGCGGAGAGACCGCCATCCAATACTTGGACGCGTGCATGCCCGCTGGCTTTGAGCATCCACCATAAGCGGCTTGCATAGACCGAGCCGTGATTATCGTAGGCAATGACGGTTGTCTTTGCATCAATGCCAAGGCGCTTCTTTGTGTCCGCCCAAGCCTGAGGGCTCGGAAGTGGGTGGCGACCGTTGCTACCCGTTTTTGCAGCCGAGAGATCGCGATCCAGATCGACGTAAATGGCGCCCAAAATATGCCCTGCGTTGTAGGCTTCACGACCCGCATCTGGGTTAACTAAATCAAAGCGGCAGTCGCAGATCAAAATGTCTGCGCCGGTATTAACAAGCTCTTCTAATTGATTGGGTGTGATGAGTGGGTTCATAGCGCAAGCTCCTTGTGGGTGGTCGGCAAGAAAAAATAGTCTACCGTGAATGCATCTACTCGCCTAGTTAAAACTGCATCTCCCGGCGATACCATTCATGAAAATGCTGCATGCCATCTTCCATGGGGCTTTGGTAGGGACCCACTTCGTTTACGCCCCGCGCGAGGAGTGCGGCACGACCCGCATCCATGCGCTCGGCAATCTCATCATCCTCAATGCAGGTTTCCATATAGGCAGCACGTTCGGCTTCGACGAATTCACGCTCAAATAGAGCGATTTCTTCGGGGTAGTAAAACTCCACAATATTGCGGGTTTTATTAGGACCCATGGGATGCAGTGTAGAAATACACAGCACGCCTGGATACCACTCGACCATCACATTGGGGTAGTAGGTCAGCCAAATAGCACCATGCCGCGGAGGCTTATTGCCATGGTGGCGCAGCACCGCGTCATGCCATTGGCGATACACGGGAGAGCCTGGATTGGCGAGGTTTTTATGGATACCCACCGTTTGTACGCTGTGCCAATCGCCAAATTCCCAATGCAAATCTTCACAGGAGACAAATTGACCAAGCCCCGGATGAAACGGCACCACATGGTAGTCCTCGAGGTAAACCTCAATGAAGGTTTTCCAGTTGTAGTTGCACT
>DAIPIK010000202.1:0-2306 GCA_036770845.1 Polynucleobacter sp.
GGATGAAACCGGCTGGAAGTTATCAACGACACGCGCTGCAGCAGCAGTGCACAGTTGGCTCTCCCTCATTCGCGCTCCTAAAGAAGGTCCTAGCGCCGCCGATCTATTGGAGTTTTTACAAAACCCGTTTGTCGATATTCCAGCCATCTTAGGAAAAGACCCCAAAGACTGCAACGGCTTGATTGCTGAACTGGAAGATCGCTTGATTGCCGCACAAGCCCATTCGGGATGGGAATCGTTTTACATCGCCATGGAAGGGGTGCGCTACGGTACTGTGTTTCGTCAGGCGCCGGCCAATCCATTGCTATTGGAGTTATTGCAGTTTGTGCGCGGCCGCACCGTTCAGTGGCGCAGTAAAAACGTGGATGTAAGAGAGGCATACCAGCAGTTGCAAGGCGACATCACCGCATTCGGTATGGCACAGACCTTAGCCGATGACTCTGCCGGCAAGCAATTGCTGGATGTACTGCTGACCTTAGAGATGCCCTTGCAGCCGAGCGCGATCAAATCAATCCAGTTGCGACTGAGTGAGTGGATCAGTCTCTTAAGCTCGGCAATTGAAGAGGCTTCATATCAAGAGGGCAGTAAACAGGCCCATGCCAATCTCAGCATCTTGCCCTTGAGCTCGACTCGCCTACGGGAATTCGATGCCGTGGTTATGGTTGGCTGCGATGAAAATCAGTTACCGGCATTTTCAGAGCCGCCCTTGTTTTTTTCAGAAGCGCTCAATCGATTACTGCACGGATCGACAATTGAACATGAGTTCAAACAACAAGCGCGCGACCTCTCGCAGCTATTAGTCAGTTGCCCTGCAGTCGATCTGCTCTGGCAAAGTAAAAGCGCCAATGGCGAGCCCATTCGCGCGGCAGCATGGATTCAGCGCTTGCAAATGGCCTTACCAGATTGGAAGATGGAAACCCAAACCACCTGCTCTGGGGGTGTAAAGCGCGTAGGCACCAGTGAGCGCATGGACGGCGCCAGCGCGACGCCCAATGCGGCGTTGCCTTTGCCTTTATCGATGAGCCCAAGTGCGTATCGCACCTTACGGGATTGTCCTTATCGCTACTATGTCCGCAGCCTACTTGGTTTACGCAAGCAGCATGGCTTTGATGAGGGCATTGATGCCTCCTTGGCAGGGCAAACCATTCATGCGGTATTGCATCAGTTTTTCCGCGCACTCAAAACCCACGAGCAAACTGATTTGGCTGCGATTGCCTACGGCAGTGATGCGAGGCGGGCGTGGATGACGCAGCATTTAAACCAGGTATCTGAACGGATCTTTGCTCGGTTTATTGAAGGTGACGAGCGTGTGCTCGGCGTACTGCGCGATTGGCAAAAACAAATTCCGAGCTTTATTGAGTGGCAACTGCAGCGTGAGGCTGAAGGCTGGCGTTACCTCGATGGTGAAATCCACGTGGGTTTTGATTTACCCTTCACAACGGAGGACGGAGACCTGCGGATGATGCGCATCGAAGGCTATGTTGATCGCATCGATACCAATATTAATTCGGCAAGCGCAGCCGTGCTCGACTATAAGCACCAAACGATAAAACGAGTACGCGATCGTGCCGCGAGTATTTTGGATGATCCGCAGTTATTAATCTACGCACGCGCGGTAACGGATGCCGACTCCAATTTGCCGATGCAAGGGCGAACAGTGACCGATGCAGAGTGGGTTGCCCTGAAAACCGATATAAAAAATAGTAATGGCAGCGCAGAGCGTTCGGTTGCCGTTGCCGACCTCGCCGAGACAGCCAAGCAATCCATGGCACAAATCACCGAGGATGTGGAGCTATTGTGGGCGCGCAAAACCCTCAATGCATTTGCACCGGATAGTGTGTGCCGCTATTGTGAGTCGCGCGGCATTTGCAGAAAGGGGATGTGGTGAGCCCAGCCCAATCGAACCAGCAACGCGCCTGCGATCCAGCACGCTCCGTGATGGTTTCTGCCTGTGCGGGCAGCGGCAAGACCTGGTTGCTGGTGGCGCGTCTGGTTCGCATCTTATTGGCCGGGGCTAAGCCGCATCAAATTCTTGCGCTGACCTTTACGCGCAAGGCTGCGCAAGAGATGCGCGAGCGCTTGTATGGCCTCTTAGAGGAATTTGCTAGGAGCGATGATGCCGCATTGATTACCGCGCTGGTTGAGCGTGGCCTCAATGACGCCGAGGCGAGAGCTGCCATACCGCAAGCCCGCGCCTTATATGAAACCGTGCTAGCCAGTCCGCAAGCGATTGTGATCGATACCTTCCACGGTTGGTTTGGCAAGCTCTTAGGTGCCGCTCCCGTATCGATTGGCATTCAGCCAGG
>DAIPIK010000203.1:0-2299 GCA_036770845.1 Polynucleobacter sp.
TATGAATGAAGAAATCCTAATCAACATCACACCCCAAGAAACACGGGTGGCATTGATTCAACAGGCAGCAGTGCAAGAACTACAAATTGAGCGCACCCGCCAGCGTGGAATTGTGGGCAATATTTACTTGGCTAAAGTGGTTCGGGTTCTTCCTGGCATGCAATCAGCCTTTATTGAAATGGGGCTTGAGCGGACGGCGTTCATGCATGTAGCTGATATTGCGCAACAGAACCAGCAGACTCAAATTGAAAAAGTCCTCTACGAAGGCCAAACCGTCATTGTGCAAGTATTAAAAGATCCGCTTGGTACCAAAGGCGCTCGGCTCACAACCCAAATTAGTATTGCGGGTCGCAATCTGGTCTACTTACCGCAATCCCAAAAAGAGTCGGGTGACGCGCCCTACATCGGCATCTCGCAACGCATTGAAAACCCAGATGAGCGGGAAGCAATCAAAGCCCGGATCACCGGACTACTTCCAAGTAATCAAACCGGCGGAATTATTGTGCGCACCATTGCACAAGACGCTACGGATGCGGAACTGACGCTTGATCTCCTCTACCTCAAAACAACCTGGGAAACCATTTTGGCCTCGGTGAATCAGAAATCAGCGCCTGCCCTGCTCTTTCAGGATTTGAGTTTGGCAGAGCGGGTATTGCGAGATCTAGCCAGCGATAAGACCATGCAAATACGGGTTGATTCGGCAGAGAACTTTGAACGCTTAAATCGCTTTGCGGAGACCTACACGCCCAACCTCGTTGGCAAGTTAACCTTGCATCGCGGCGAGCGTGCCTTGTTTGATTTGTTTGATGTCGATGCAGAGATCAATAAGGCCTTGGGTCGCCGCGTTGATCTCAAATCGGGTGGGTACTTGATGATCGATCAGACTGAATCCATGACAACCGTTGATGTCAATACGGGCAGCTATGTTGGCGCGCGTAATTTAGACGATACGGTCTTCAAGACTAATTTGGAAGCGGCGCAAGCCATCGCGCGGCAGCTGCGTTTGCGTAATTTGGGTGGCATCATCATTATTGATTTTATTGATATGCTTAACCGTGAGCATCAAGAGGCTGTATTAAGCGAACTCAAACGTAATCTAGAGCGTGATCATGCCCGTAGCACGGTCAGCCAGTTCTCAGCACTTGGCCTCGTAGAGATGACACGGAAGCGGACTCGTGAATCGCTAGCGCATATTTTATGCGAGCCATGTGCTACCTGCAGTGGCAAAGGCGAAATCAAAACAGCGCAAACCACTTGCTATGAAATCCTGCGGGAGATCGTTCGTGAGCATCGCCAATTCAATCCGAGAGAGTTCCGTATTGTGGCAGCGCCCGACGTCATTGATCTCTTCTTGGAAGAAGAAAATCAATTTTTAGCCATGCTGGGGGATTTTGTTGCTAAGCCCATTCGTCTGCAAGCAGAGGGATCCTTCAAACAAGAGCAATACGATATTGTCTTGAGTTAAGTCTTGAATTAAGGCTCGATCTTGTACTTACGCATTGGCAAACTGCAGCCGATGCAGATTGCTATACAAGCCGCCTTTGGCAATTAACTCGGCGTGAGAGCCGTTTTCCACTACCTGCCCATGCTCTAAGACCACAATACGGCTCGCATGCTCAATCGTTGATAAGCGGTGCGCAATCACCAGGGTTGTTCGGCCAGCCATTAATCGATCCAATGCTTCTTGAACTTGACGCTCGGATTCAGAATCGAGGGCCGATGTAGCTTCATCTAAGATTAAGATCGGTGCATCTTTGTAAATCGCTCTAGCAATCGCTAAGCGCTGCCGCTGCCCCCCAGATAGTCGGTTGCCGTTATCACCAATCAGGGTATCGATGCCTTGCGGTAGCTCACTCAGGAGGTTACTCAAGTTGGCGGCCTCTAAGGCTTCAATGACACGGCCACGATCGATTCCGCTGACCGCATCCGTGCCGTAGGCCACGTTTGCGGCGATCGTGTCGTTAAACAAGATGACGTCTTGACTAACAAAGGCAATCTGGCGCCGCAAATCAGATAAAGATAGCTCTTCCAGATTGATGCCGTCGAGCTCAATAGCGCCCGAAGTAGGCCTAAAAAAGCGTGGCAATAAGCTCACTAGGGTTGACTTGCCCCCGCCAGAAGGTCCCACAAAGGCAACCACCTCGCCCGCCTGAATCGATAGACTGACATGCTTTAAAGCATCTTGCCGGTCAGGGTCTTGCTGGTATGCGAATGAGACGTCTTTAAAAGCAATAGCACCTTTTGCTTTTTCTATTCGCTGTACGCCTGCTTTACGAGAGTCATCTTCCTCGATCGGCTG
>DAIPIK010000204.1:0-2285 GCA_036770845.1 Polynucleobacter sp.
CTGCCTTGTGTACCAAAAACAATGCTCGACAAAATGGGTAGCATTGGCAATACGCAGGGCGTGAATGCCAAGGCCAGTCCGAGCACAAAGAAAGCAATGAATAAATAAGCGGTTGGTGTTTCTTTTAAAAATTGGCCGATCGCATTTACATCATCGCGCTGCTGCCATAAGCCCATAAAACGATCCGTAACACTTACCTGCTGATTGATTGTTTGGCTGCTAGCACTCAGAGTTGCCTCATCTGGCATGGGCATAACCTGCACACCCGGCGCAGCGATATTGAATTTCAAGGTAGTGGGTGGGTAGCAAATTCCGCCATCGGCGCAGCCTTGTAGGTCGACTTCAATCTGAATCCCTTGGGCTTTTTCTGCCAATGCCGCCCCACCCGGCAGAGTTAATATAACTTCGATTGGGTACCGATAAATCGGCATGTTTTTCTGAAAGGTCTCATCAAACTTCACTTCAGCTTTGGGTAATGTTGCCGTCAAGGTTTGACTAGCACCATCACCTTGCATCAACCGAAACTGGAGGGCCTCTTGGTAAAGGTAGTATCCCTTTGCGGTTAAAAAATTGACTTGCACTTGCGTCTTGTTTTCAAGCCAGCTGACGCTTACTGGAAAGGCTTTATCGGGGTGTAAAAATGCTTTCTGAGCGCTAGCCGGCAGCATCAAAAGAAAACTAGCTGCTATCGCGATTGCAGACAACAGCCATGCATTGATTCGGAAATGGGTTTGAAATAGCATCATCTAATTTGGCGCAACCCTTGTCTCTGCGACAACCCACCGAGCATAGTCTGGATCGCTATGGGTAATTGGCTGAGCAATAATTTCAGGAACATCGTAGGGGTGATTTTGCTTGATAAAGGATGAAATCGCAGGCCACTGCGCTGCGGTGGTTTTTACCAGTAATACCACCTCTTGCTCCTCGCATACGCGCCCTTCCCAACGGTAAATGGATTGCACGCCAGGCTGTAGTTGCACGCAGGCTGCCAAATTTACATCGATCAATCGCCTTGCCAATGCTTTAGCAGCTTCCATGTCTGGAAGGCTTGTCATCACCAAGAGCAATTCAGTCATTGGGCAGATCCATGGTTCAGAATGCGATTCATAAACTGGGCTTATCAAGAAAGCAAAAAGCCAGACCGAAGCCTGGCTTTTGACTATACCCCAAAGACTTAGGCTGCGTCAGCTGCGACTGCAGTCTCTTCGACTTCTGGGCGATCCATCAACTCAACCAATGCCATTGGCGCATTGTCGCCATGGCGAAAGCCAAACTTTAAAATGCGCAAGTAACCGCCTGGACGTGTTGCATAACGTGGGCCGAGCTCGGTAAAGAGCTTGGTAACGATATCGCGATCGCGTGTACGGTTAAAAGCCAATCGGCGATTTGCCAAATTGTCTTTTTTGCCTAAGGTAATTAAAGGCTCAACAACCATGCGCAATTCTTTTGCTTTTGGCAAAGTGGTTTTAATCACTTCATGCTCTAAAAGCGAATTGGACATATTGCGCAACATCGCCAAACGATGGGATGAAGTTCTGTTGAGTTTGCGTAAGCCGTTTCCGTGACGCATGGTGCTTCCTTTCTAATTATTTCTCGAGGCTAGCGGGTGGCCAGCTCTCAAGTTTCATGCCAAGACTCAAGCCACGCGCCGCCAAAACATCCTTAATTTCATTCAAGGATTTGCGACCCAAGTTAGGCGTCTTTAACAATTCATTTTCGGTACGTTGGATCAAATCACCAATGTAATAAATATTCTCAGCCTTCAAGCAATTGGCAGAGCGCACTGTCAATTCAAGATCATCGACTGGACGCATTAACATCGGATCAACCGTCGATGAACGACTTGGAGCCAAATCACCCATGACTTCGCTGCTTTCCAGCGCAGCAAATACAACCAGCTGATCAACCAAAATGCTAGCGGCTTGACGAATCGATTCCTCTGGCGATAACACACCATTGGTTTCAATGGTCATGACCAAACGATCTAAGTCGGTACGTTGCTCAACGCGAGCGGACTCTACTGCATAGCTTACGCGCGAAACAGGGCTAAACGATGCATCAAGCACAATGCGGCCGATTAACTTGGTCGCTTCATCGTGGTACTGGCGCATGTTGCCAGGAACATATCCACGGCCCTTTTCAACTTTGATCTGCATATCCAGCTTGCCGCCTGCGGATAAATGCGCAATCACGTGATCTGGGTTAATGATCTCGACATCGTGTGGCAAATCAATATCCTTGGCTGTAACAACGCCAGGACCTTCTTTGCGCAAATTAATTGTCAC
>DAIPIK010000205.1:0-2284 GCA_036770845.1 Polynucleobacter sp.
GGGCTAAACGTCCCCGTTGGCGAGTCCTGCTGGAAAATCTAGCCCACCTGACTTCGCCTTTGCTTTAAATCGCCTTAGTGGCTTTCATGGCGCTGATTTGGTCTGGATTGAAGCCAATTTCAGTCAGAATGGCATCCGTGTGTTGCCCAACGGAAGGTATCGCATCCATCCGGTAATCAAATTGATCATTGGCGCCGGGTGGTAGTAAGGCCGGAATCGGGCCTGCAGGCGAGTCCACCGATACCCAGCGATCACGCGCTGCCAATTGTGGGTGATGCCATACCCCATCCATATCGTTTAGGCGGGCGTTAGCAATCTGCGCTTGATCGAGCTTGGCGATCACCTGATCGCAAGTCATTTTGCTAAAACAGGCATCAATCAGTTTGGCCAACGCATCACGGTGCTCATGGCGTTTACTATTCTTATCAAAACGACCATCGCTTGCTAATGCGGGATTATCTAAAACCACCTCGCAAAAAGCCAGCCACTCGCGCTCATTTTGCAAGCCCAGCATGACCGTAGCGCCATCGCCTGCTTTAAATGGGCCATAGGGGTAAATGGTGGCATGGGCTGCGCCGTTTCGCTGGGGTGGGCTAGCGCCCTGATAGGCGTAGTACATCGGGTAACTCATCCACTCGCCAAGGGATTCGAGCATAGATACGTCAATGCTACTTCCTACGCCTGTCTTTTGGCGCTGCAATAGTGCTGCCAAGATATTGCTGTAGGCATACATCCCCGCAGCGATATCCGCAATCGAGTTGCCTGCTTTGCTAGGGGTATCCGGTGTGCCGGTAACGGACAAGAAACCTGCTTCACTTTGAATCAGCAAGTCATATGCTTTTTTGTCGCGATAGGGGCCGTCATTACCGTAGCCAGAAATGTCACACAAAATAAGGCCGGGGTTATCGCGCTGCAGCTCGCTTGCTGTGAGCCCCATGCGGGCAGCTGCGCCAGGGGCTAGGTTTTGCACTAAGACATCGGCTGTTTTAAGCAGGGTCTTGAGGGCGCTAAGCGCCTCAGCCTGTTTTAAATCAAGGGTAAGACTTTCTTTGGAGCGATTCACCCAAACAAAGTGAGAGGCGAGACCAGAAACACGCTCGTCATATGCTCTGGCAAAATCACCCGCTCCGGGGCGCTCCACTTTGATGACCCGCGCGCCTAAGTCCGCCAGTTGGCGGGTGCAAAAAGGTGCAGCAATCGCGTGCTCCAGCGAGACAACGGTGATGCCATCCAGTGGCCGTACGGCAGACTTACTGCTCATATTAAAAAGACCGGGGAAGGCCGAGTACGTGTTCGGCGATATAGGAATAAATCAAATTCGTGGAGATGGGAGCCACTTGATAGAGGCGGGTTTCACGAAACTTACGCTCGACATCGTATTCACAGGCAAAGCCAAAACCGCCGTGGGTTTGTAAGCAGACGTTAGCTGCTTCCCAGGATGCTTTGGCTGCGAGGTATTTGGACATATTGGACTCTGGACCACATGGCTCATGGCGATCGAACAAATCACAGGCCTTAAAGCGCATTAAGTTGGCTGCTTCTGTTTCCATATAGCAGTCCGCAATCGGAAACTGAATACCTTGATTCTTGCCAATCGGTTGATCAAATACTACCCGCTCATTAGCGTAACGCCGCGCGCGATCAATGAACCAGTAGGCATCACCAATGCACTCTGCCGCAATCAGCACGCGCTCTGCGTTTAAGCCATCCAGGATGTATTTAAAACCACGGCCTTCTTCGCCAATCAAATTTTCGGCTGGGATTTCTAAATTATCAAAAAAGACTTCATTGGTTTCATGATTGACCATGTTTTCAATCGGGCGTACTTCCATGCCTTTACCTATGGCATCGGCTAAGTTGACGATAAAAATCGACATGCCTTCTGACTTGCGCTTGACCTCGCTGAGTGGAGTAGTACGTGCCAATAGAATCATCAGGTCAGAGTGCTGTATCCGTGAAATCCAGACTTTCTGGCCGTTAATGACATAGCGATCCCCTTTTTTAACGGCAGTCGTTTTGAGTTTGGTGGTATCCGTTCCGGTGGTGGGCTCGGTTACGGCCATACTCTGTAGGCGCAGTTCGCCGCTAGCAATCTTTGGCAAGTAGAGTTTCTTTTGGGCATCGGAACCATGGCGCAGCAAAGTGCCCATGTTGTACATCTGGCCATGGCAAGCGCCGGAGTTGCCGCCAGAAAAGTTAATTTCCTCCATGATGACTGACGCTTCGGCTAATCCTAGCCCGGAGCCACCATATTCTTCTGGAATCAATGCGGCGAGCCATCCTG
>DAIPIK010000206.1:0-2274 GCA_036770845.1 Polynucleobacter sp.
TTTTCTTTAATACGCGCTGACTTGCCTGAACGATCGCGCAGGTAGTACAGTTTGGCACGGCGTACATCACCGCGGCGCTTCACTTCAATGCTGGCAATTAATGGTGAATACGTTTGGAAGGTACGCTCTACGCCCTCACCCGATGAAATCTTACGCACGATAAAGCTGGAGTTCAGTCCACGATTGCGTTTGGCAATCACCACGCCTTCAAATGCCTGGGTCCGCTTGCGTGTGCCTTCAACGACATTGACACCCACAATCACGGTATCGCCAGGAGCAAAACTCGGAATCGTTTTGTTGGCCGTGAGACGAGCAATTTCTTCTTGCTCAATTTTTTCAATCAAATTCATTTTTTATCCTTAAACATCATGTCAGCGTTTATCCCGTTGCAAGGCAATCGGACCAGACAGAGGATGCAGTTATTTCATTTTGTTTAGTTCAAAAGTATTTCTTATTTCAACAACAATAAAAAACGTTCATCTTCTTCACTAAGCAACCCATTCTTGCGCGCATCCTCAATGAGGTCTGGGCGCAATCTTGATGTCAGCTTTAACGACTCTTGCCGACGCCAATCCATTATTTTAGCGTGATGTCCGCCTAAAAGCACGTCTGGCACCGGTATTTCTGCATAAATTTCAGGGCGGGTATAGTGCGGATGGTCTAAAAGGCCATTAATAAAGCTATCCTGGGCTGCAGAGTCTTCATCGCCGAGTACCCCTGGGATCAGCCGAATAACCGCATCCATCATGGTCATGGCCGGCAATTCGCCACCAGAAACCACAAAATCGCCGATCGAGAGCTGCAAATCAACCTGACGATCAACAAAACGTTGATCTACTGCCTCGTATCTACCGCAAATCAAGGTTAAATTACCGTAACTGAGTATATCTTTCGCTATCTTCTGTGAAAAACGCTCACCTTGGGGTGCCAGAAGGCAAATCGGGCCGGTTTGGATGCCGCGCGATTGGTGCTCGGCTTTAATGGCCTCCACCGTATCTTCCAAAGGCTTTGCCATCATGACCATCCCAGGACCGCCACCATAGGCACGGTCATCGACCGTTTTGCGGGGATCATGGGCATAGTCGCGTGGATTCCAAAGGCGTAAAGAGGTAAGGCCTCTCTGATAGGCTCGGCCAGTCACGCCCCACTCCGTTAAAGCAGAGAACATCTCCGGAAAAAGACTTACAACGTCAAAGCGCACACGTGCCCCAAACGAAAATACATCACCAATCGGCATCCCATAGGACGGTTATCTGTTTTTGAGTCAAATCCACATCCTGAATGATCTCGGGTACAAAGGGAATGAAATGAATGCGGTCATCACCACCCTGCACAGTCATGATGGCATGCGCGCCATTCTCGGTCATTTCAGTGACAAGCCCCAGTGGCAATTGCCCGTGCCCAATGACTTCACAGCCAACCAAATCAACCCAGTAATAAGAGCTTGATTCTGCTTGCGGAAAAGCCGCACGGCTCAGCAAAAGCCTTGCGCCTTTAACAGCCAAGGCCTGATCACGGTCAACAATGCCTTCGAGGCCCATCACAACAAACCCACTGTGGAGCTTGGCGCTATTTACCGCATACTGCCTTGGGGCTTCTGGAGTGCGAGCACCGCGGCTTAGCTGCGGACTTAAGAGGGAAAGCCAGATGGATTTGGTTGCTAACAGCGCAACGGGGTCAGATGAAAAAGGCCTAACCTTAATCTGGCCCCGCAGGCCTTGCGCATCTTGAATGAGACCTAGTTCGACTAAGTCTTGCGGGAGAGCTGAAGTCACTCAACACCCTCCCTTAAAAAAACAATGCGATATAAAGAACTGCCTTAATGCAATATGGGCAGCAGTTTAGGCAGCAGGATGATCTTTAATCAAGCGTTTCACGGTTGGTGAAACTTGCGCGCCAACGCCAGTCCAATAGGTCAGGCGATCTTGTGCAACCCGCATTGCCTGCTCTGACTCAGCAGCAGATGGGTTGAAATAACCAATGCGCTCAATAAAATTCGAGTCGCGACGGTTGCGCTTATCGGTTGCAACAATGCTGTAAAAAGGGCGTTTTTTTGAACCGCCACGTGCCAGTCGAATGACGACCATACTTATTCCTTAAAATCGGTAGTTAAAACAGGTTGAATACAACCCAATGAAATCGGTGTTAAATCGTGAACCCTTACTGTCGCTATGATCAGCAGGAAACCATATATTCTAGACGAAAAGCAGTCTTTGATCTACCCCACTGCAGCTGAAATCAAGTAGGCCAAGTGCTAATGTATATAAAATATCA
>DAIPIK010000207.1:0-2266 GCA_036770845.1 Polynucleobacter sp.
CGGCGCGACCAATCATCGCGACGCATCCGGCGGGGTCTATGGGCGGGAAACTGGAATAGTGAGCTCATGGGGTATATCGGTAGTTAAAGGTGCAGTAATGGATTCAGGTTCAGGAAACAGCCAACTTAGAATCAGTTTATCGGCTTCTTCTAGCCCTATCCGCTTTGTACTCGAAAATAGCTGTGCTGTTAATCGGGAAGATGCCTTAGCGCCGTCACCCAAGTCTGGATCGTACTGCTGCAATTGCTTAGTAACTGCCTCAAGGGCATGACGGCACTCACTTTTGTTCAATTTGTCGCATTTACTCAGCAAGATATGAATCGGCTTACCAGTGGGCACAAACCACTGAATCATTTGCTCATCCAGGTCGGTAATACCCCGCCTAGCGTCGACAATCTGGATCAGGCCAACCAAGGGGTTACGTTGCTGCAAATAGTCGCTTAGAAGGCCGTTCCAGTGGTATTTGGTTTCTCGGTTGACGGCGGCATAGCCGTATCCCGGCAAGTCCACCAAATAGGCCAATAAGTCCTCTTTGGCAAAAACCCCGAAATAATTGATGTGCTGGGTCCGCCCAGGGGTTTTGCTGGCAAAAGCCAGCCTTTTTTGATTGCACAGGACATTAATGGCGGTGGATTTGCCCGCATTGGACCGCCCAGCAAAGGCGACCTCACGCAGTCCAAGCTCAGGTAGGCAGTGGATGTCGTTTACGGTGGTAGCGAAACGCGCTTGAAAGAGTTTAGACATGTGTGCAGGCTATTGTAAAATCACGGAAAATAGTGAAAGAAATGGTGGGCGTCGGTAAATTGGCGTTATCCATGCACTCTTAGGAATTTTTGTTAAGGTAAACATAATGCGTCAATCTGTTCAAATCTCCAAATTAAACGGCTTTCGGTCCGGTTTCATGGCCTTTTTGGTGGCCGCCAGTTTCGGCTTTAGTGCCTCCAGCATTGCTGCGGGACCTGCTACTAAGCCAGCCAAACCAGATGCAGCAATTGGAGAGAAGTTATATACCAATGGTGACCCACAGCGGGGTGTAATCGGCTGCGCAAGCTGCCACGGTGCGGAAGGCAAGAGTGCTGCCGGTGCATGGCCTAAGCTGGCTGCGCAGCACAGTGCTTACACCATCAAGCAACTTAAAAACTACAAAGATGGCACACGTGCAAATGCGATTATGGCCGGTATGTCAGCCGCTTTAACAGAACAAGACATGGCCAATATCGCCGCGTATCTAAGCAAGCAAACGGTTTCCTTGGGCGTTGCTCAGAACAAAGAGACCATTGGATTGGGTAAGCAAATTTATGCTGGCGGTATTGCAGAAAAAGGCATCCCTGCGTGCGCTGCATGCCATAGTCCAAACGGTGCTGGTATCCCTGCACAATACCCACTTCTAAGTGGTCAGTGGGCAGATTATTCAGTGGCACAACTCGGTTACTTCCGCGATGGCACACGTAAAAATAATGCACAGATGACTGCAATTGCAGGCAAGATGTCGGATGTTGAAATCAAAGCAGTTTCAGATTACATGGCTGGTTTACGTTAACCTGCTTGCTGCATTAAAGACAAACCCCGCATGCTGTGCGGGGTTTTTGTTTTAAGGCAGGGTGCGTTCACTCGCAAAAAGATCACTGACATTTTCACGATCACGAATCACATAGGCTTTGTCGCCGTCCACCATAATTTCAGCGGGGCGTGGACGGGTATTGTAGTTTGAAGACATCACAAAGCCATAAGCTCCAGCAGACAGGATGGCTAAATAATCCCCTTCTGCAATCGCCAGCGCACGATCACGTCCAAGCCAATCACCCGACTCGCAAACCGGCCCCACCACATCATAGGTCTGATGCGGAAGCTCTTTTGCTTGAATCGGCACAATCGCGTGATACGCCTCATAGAGTGCGGGGCGCATTAACTCGGTCATCGCCGCATCCACAATACAAAAATTCTTTTCAGCGCCGGGTTTGAGGTACTCCACGCGCGTGAGTAAGACACCCGCATTGCCAACCAATGATCTGCCCGGCTCAAGGACCACATCCAGATGCGCAAAGCCGCGCTTGGCAACGTGATTCAGCAGGGCGTTGGTAAATTCAGTAATGTCGGGGGGCGTTTCAGCTCCGTAAGAGATACCAAGGCCACCCCCTAAATCGAGGTGGTGAATCACAATCCCCTCTTTTTTGAGGTGAACCACCAAGTCCAATACTTTATCAACGGCATCTAAGTAAGGCGCGATGCTGGTGATTTGCGAGCCAATGTGGCAATCAATTCCGAC
>DAIPIK010000208.1:0-2262 GCA_036770845.1 Polynucleobacter sp.
ATTGTGCGTGGCGGTGATTCGGATTTATTGTCGAGCGCCACCGTCGACGAGATGCTCAGACGTAATCCGCATGCACGCAGCATCACCATTCCCGGGGTTGGTCATGCGCCTGCCTTTTTAAAACCCGAGCAAATTGCCCTTGCCGCTGAATTCTTTTCATGAGCATGAAGAAGGACCCGCCTTCTGCTGAGGTTCTGCCAACGCAGTCGGCCCCAGTGGATTCATGGCAGGGCGAGCCGCCGGAGCAGCATCAATCTGGCGTTCTCAGCATCTTGCAATTGCTGCATTTGGATGAACCGAGCTTGCTGGCCGCAAGTCACCTCGATAGCCCTTTAGGCAAAGAGGCCCTCGCTAAAAAACTAGGTGACGAGTCTGCTCGCTTGCTGAGTGGTTATCGTAGCCTGCGGCAAGCCCAAGCCAAAATAGTCAAAGCCGATGGCGGTATTAGCGTAGCCGGCCAAGAGGAAGTGCTGCGCAAAATGCTCTTGGCCTTTGGTGATGATTTACGGGTCGTGCTGATTTACCTCGCTTCGCGCTTGCAAACCTTACGCTGGATCAATCAGGAAAAAATTCCGATGCAGGCAGCCTGGGCACAGGCCTTTTTGGATATTGATGCCAGCTTAGCCAATCGCTTGGGTATCTGGCAAATGAAATGGGAAATGGAGGACTTGGCTTTTCGTGTTTTGGCGCCGCCAATTTACCGCGAGATAGCCACCATGTTAGATGCCAAGCGCGCGGAGCGCGAGGGGTTTATCGCCCGCATCATTGAAGAGCTTAAGCAGGTATTGGGTGAGGCAAGCGTGTCTGCCGATGTTCAGGGTAGACCCAAACACATTTACAGCATTTGGAAAAAAATGCAGGGTAAGTCGTTGGACTTCGCGAATTTGTATGACGTGCGGGCATTTCGTATTTTGGTAGATGACGTCAAGGCTTGCTATGCCGCGCTTGGTTTAGTGCACAACGTCTGGCAACCCATTCCGCGGGAGTTTGATGACTACATCGCAAGGCCCAAGCCCAACGGATACCAGTCACTGCATACCGTCGTCATGGATCCCGATGGCATTGCGTTTGAAATTCAGATTCGCACGCAGGCGATGCACCAGCAAGCAGAGTACGGTTTGGCGGCGCACTGGCGTTATAAAGAGGGCGCAGCACCGGCACCCAAAAATGCGGGCGGCACCCACAGCGCAGCGGTAGCCTATGAGCGCCAAATTGCCTGGGCCAGGCAATTAATTTCCTGGAAAGAAGACGCCTGGGATCAACTGAAGAACCACGCGATTGATGATCACATCTATGTGTTGACGCCGCTGGGCAAAGTGATTGCTTTGGAAAAGGGATCCTCGCCAATCGATTTTGCGTATGCGGTTCACACTGATTTAGGCCACCGCTGCCGCGGCGCGCGGGTTGATGGGTCGATGGTGCCGCTCGATACGAGCCTTGCCAACGGCCAAACCGTGGAGATCATCGCGGTCAAGCATGGTGGACCATCGCGCGATTGGATCAGTCCGGATCGAGGGTACTTGCGCTCCCAACGTGCCCGTACGCGTGTTCGGGCTTGGTTTAATGCGATCGATGATGAGGAGGCGGGTGCAAGTAGCGCAGCAAAATCCAGCGCGGAGGCCAAGGGTCCTGCAAAGGACAGTAAGCCTACTTTAGAACCCCTAGCAGTCGTATTGCACCAACGCACCCGCTCTACCAAGCCGTCTAGCGACGTGCTGGTTGTTGGGGTGGATTCTTTACTGACTCAGTTGGCGCGCTGCTGCCGCCCGGTTCCGCCCGATGCGATCGCTGGCTTTGTAACCCAAGGGCGGGGTGTATCGATTCATCGGCGTTCGTGCAGTACCTTCCGAGGTTTGCTGGAGCGCGCTCCTGAGCGCGTGATTCAAACAGCATGGAATGCCTTCGATGAAGCCGAAACCGGAGCATCGATGGGAAAACAAGGTACGCAAAACCGGTCCAAGGTCTTTCCGGCGGATTTAGCAGTGACCGGCCTTGATCGCCCCGAGCTGATGCGTGAATTGTTTGAAGGCTTATCCCGCCAAGGAATCCATGTGATTGATTTACGCAAATCCGTGCGTCGTGGGATCGCACAAATTTTGCTGACGGTCGAAATTGCCGATGCCGAGGCCCTGCGGCAGGTCCAAAATAGTCTGGAAGAGCTCAAAGGCGTGACCCAAGTACGCCGGCGGTGATAAACTCTTGATCTTTATAGGCTCGTAGCTCAGCTGGTTAGAGCACCACCTTGACATGGTGGGGGTCGTT
>DAIPIK010000209.1:0-2200 GCA_036770845.1 Polynucleobacter sp.
CCAGAGGTGACCCGCCGCTTTGCTAAATACCCGCAATTGGATCAACGTTTGGTCAGCCATGAGATGGACATGGACTACATCATTTTTCCCACGATTGACCCACAGGCGAATATCGTTTCGTATTACGGTAGTAACATCAAGCGCATTCTGGTCACAGCAAGTGATCATGATTCGCTCAAAAAAGCCTTGGTCTTAATTCGTCAAATGGCAATTTTGCAAGTTGATGAGCCGCTCTCCATATTGATTGTCGGCGGAGAAGATGAAGCCGCTGGTTCGCAGGCT
Source organism: Polynucleobacter sp. (assembly GCA_036770845.1). Lineage (GTDB taxonomy): Bacteria > Pseudomonadota > Gammaproteobacteria > Burkholderiales > Burkholderiaceae > Polynucleobacter. Next base: position 283 of record DAIPIK010000209.1, read on the forward strand.
TTTGAAAAACTCCACGCTGCCTCGCTGTCTGCTCTGGAGCAGCCGCTGGATTTCATTGGGTGGATTAAAGCCGTCACTGCGGAGCGCGTCGAGGTCGATCTCGATGACTTAACCTGGAGTCCGGTCAGTAAAGGCGATTCACATGAGTTTGTATTGCCCATGGGATTTTTTAAGGCTATCTCTGCACGAATCACCAGCTAAGTCGCATAGAATGAAGTGCCCCCACAAAATGAGTTGTGATTGAAGCCATCCGCCTACGCCCAGTCGATCGACATTAATCAAGCAATCGAAGAGCATTTGCCACTGGTCAAGCGCATTGCCCATCAAATTTGCTCGCGACTGCCGCCCAATGTCGAGGTCGATGACCTCATCCAAGAAGGGCTTACTGGTCTTCTCGATGCCCTTAATCGGTATGAACCGCAAGCCAACCTTGCCTTTGAGGCCTATGCCCGCACCCGCATTCGGGGTGCCATTTATGACTCCTGCCGAAAAAATGACATTCTTCCCCGCAATCAGCGAGATGAACTCGAAGGCATTGAAAAGATCACACGTAAGCTTGAGCAAAACTTAGGTCGCCACCCATCCGAAAAAGAAATTGCGAGTAGCGCCGAGATCACCATACAGGCTTACCATGCCATCATGGCCAATATGGTGCATCTCATGCCGCTCGATGATTTATCGGATGAACTCTTCCCTACAGAATCGGACGATTCAGATCCTATGCGTTCAGTAGCCATGAGTCAGCTTGCAGAGCGCATCGCTGTAATCCTCGAGGGATTACCTGAAAATGAACGGTTGGTATTTGGTCTGCACTATCAGGAAGACCTTTCCTATCGGGAAATTGCTCTGGTGATGAACATTACGCCAGGCCGCATTAGTCAAATTCATACGCAAGGGATGATTCGCATTCGGGCTAAACTTAAAGCCTAGCTTTTACTACCCAAGTCGTTTTCGGCTGATCGACTCCCTTTACAAACACCGATACAACTTGCGCATGTTCTGAATTTTTCCGTACTGCGCTTCAGCCGCATCAAACTCGCGATTGTAGTTTCCTTTATTCGCGTGCAGGAACATAATCAATACCCGATGGGCTTGATCGTGCTTTTGTAAGGTGGCGAGTACCAAGTAGTAGCAGGCTTTTTTATGGTCCTGAGGAATGAACTCCCCTTTTTCATACAAACAGCCCAAGGTATATGCAGCCTGGCGACTTCCTTCTTGGGCTCCTTCCGCCAAATACGCAACGCCCTTGAAAATATCCTTTGGAATGCCTTGCTCCTTGCCAAGACCAAGTGCGTATATATTGCCCAGATTGCAATAGGCATCGCGCACCTCTTCTTTCATTGCCTTCTCGTAATACTCAATTGCAGTCTTGTAATCCTGTTTAATCTCCCCCATGCCGCGCTCATACATGAGGCCTACGTTAAAGTGAGCATAGCCATTGCCAAGACTGCTATTGGAATTCACCCAACTAAACAGTTTATTAATTTGCTCTGGATCAAGATAGCCGTCAAAGCACATCTTGGTCAATGCAAATTGTGCTTCTTGATCGAAGTCGTTGACCGCCAAGTCAAAGAAAATCTCAAAAGCGGCATCGTACCTGCCCTTTGTGAGGTTTAAGGTAGCAATATCTAAGCGCGAATTATCAAACTGCATGGGAGACCTATCAAGTGTCTGGATTGCTAAGGCAGGATGCGAAGCAGCATTGAATCCGGTACACGCATAAATCTAAAAACTCCACAATATGCTGCTCAGCTGAAGTGAAAATGAACTCAATTGCAATCCGCTTATAAGCACTTATATAGCTGTCTCATATTCGTAATCTTCCCAAACTGAAGCTGTGCTGCATCCATCTGTGCATCATAGTTCTCTTTATGGGTGTGCACAAAAATGTGCAATACCCGCTTGGCTTGGTCATGCC
>DAIPIK010000210.1:0-2184 GCA_036770845.1 Polynucleobacter sp.
GCAGGACCTTCGCCGATCATGATGTCCAGCGCATAGTCTTCTAAGGCGGGATACAAAATCTCTTCTACCACGGGCGATAAGCGATGAATCTCATCGATAAAGAGAACATCATTTGCCTCTAAATTGGTTAGCAGGGCCGCGAGGTCACCGGGGCGATCCAGTACGGGGCCACTGGTTTGGCGCAAGTTCACACCAAGTTCGCGGGCGATGATGTGCGCCAGCGTCGTTTTACCTAACCCAGGCGGCCCAAACAGCAAGACGTGATCAAGTGCTTCATTGCGCGCACGCGTGGCGCTGATAAAGATCTCCAGCTGTGAGCGGGCTTTGGTTTGGCCAACGTATTCATCGAGCTGGCGTGGTCGTAAGGCGCGCTCAAAGACGGCTTCTGCATTGCCAGCCGAGCCACTAACCAGGCGATCACCATCTGCTGGAAGGTCATCCGGTAGGGCGCTTAAATCGTCGGTGTGTATGGCCATGGTGAGAGTGTATTCGCTTCGTGCAATTTACACTTTAGACAAATACTTTAAGCCCTGACGAATGCCCTCAGACACCGAGGCATCGGGACTGATTTGCTTAATTGCCAAAAGTGCTTCTTTCTCGGAATAACCCAAGGACAGCAATGCTTGCAAAACTTCACTGCTGGGCTGCGCAGCTGCTGCAGCACCAGCGCTTTGACCTAAATCAGGACCCAGCTTGCCTTTGAGTTCAAGCAAGAGACGCTCAGCCGTTTTTTTGCCGATGCCGGGAACCTGCGTGAAGCGACCCGGTTCTTGCAGGGCAATTGCTTGGGCTAATTCATTCACACTCATGCCGGATAAAACGGCAAGTGCCGTACGCGAGCCAACGCCACTGATTTTAATGAGCGCACGAAAGGCTTCGCGCTCGGACTCCGTGGCAAAACCGAAGAGTTGCTGCGCATCTTCACGTACCTGAAAATGCGTCAGCAAGGTAATGGTGTGGTTGATGCCCGGCAATTGATACAGGGTGCTCATGGGCACATCGATTTCATAACCAACGCCATGGCAATCCACTACTAAGCGCGGTGGATGTACAGCAATTAAAGTACCTTGAATGCGTCCAATCATGGGGTGATCTTACTCTTTGCTGGTGGGCTTGGGTTTGAGGGCTGCAGGTAAGCGGTAGTGGTGCGCGGCGCAGATGGCGACACCGAGCGCATCAGATGCATCGGTGCCGGGCGCGCGGCTTAAGCGCAATAAGCGTTTCACCATTTCTTGTACTTGTGGCTTAGTGGCCCGACCCGTGCCAACAATCGACTGCTTGACGCGCAAGGCGCTGTATTCAGCTACGCTTAGCTTTGCTGAAACAAGGGCGGCAATGACCGACCCTCTGGCTTGCCCGAGCATCAAGGTGGAGCGTGGATTGACGTTTAAAAAGACCTCTTCAATCGCAGCCGATTCCGGATGGTAGGTGTCCAAGACTTCTTTAACGCCGTTATACAAGGTGCCTAGGCGTTCAGGTAAGCCCTTCTTCGGGTCGCCGCTTTCAATGGTTCCAGAGGCGACGTAGGTCATTTTCTGGCCATCGACATCAATGATGCCAAAGCCAGTGGTACGAAGTCCAGGGTCAATTCCGATCCAGCGCATGGATTTTGATCAATTCCTATTTCGTTCTAGTGCCGGAAGTGGCGTGTGCCGGTAAAGACCATTGCAATACCGTGCTCATTTGCGGCGGCAATGATTTCCTCATCGCGCATACTGCCTCCAGGCTGAATCGCGCAGCTTGCGCCTGCAGCAACCACGACATCCAAGCCATCCCGAAACGGGAAAAAGGCATCGCTGGCAACTGCTGATGATGCAAGGCTCAGGCCTGCATTTTCAGCTTTGATGCTGGCCATACGTGCTGAGTCAACGCGGCTCATTTGGCCGGCCCCAATACCCAAAGTCATGCCGTTGGCGCAATAGACAATGGCATTTGATTTAACAAACTTAGCAACCCGCCAAGCAAACATCATGTCCGCGAGCTCCGTTGGGGTCGGCTGGCGCTTTGAGACCACGCGGAGCTCAGCCTGCGCAACGTTTTTAAAGTCGGGCGATTGAACCAATAAACCACCACCCACGCGCTTCATATCGAATGCGTTGAATTCAATACCGAGTGGAATTTCAAGTAAGCGCACATTTTGCTTGCTAGCAAAAATGGCTTTTGCCTCCGCTGTAAAGCTGGGCG
>DAIPIK010000211.1:0-2177 GCA_036770845.1 Polynucleobacter sp.
ACGGCAGTGAGCGTCGGTGAAATACCAATTTGCTCAGCAATACCCATTGCAATCGGTGCCGTGACCGATTTCGAATACAGGCCACCAACCAGAGTTTGATCGGCACCCAATGCAGTTGCAATACCGACGGCACTCAAAATCGAAACGAGGCCACCGCAGACCAAGGAAATAATCAGCGGCAGTGCGCGGCTTTGCAAATGCTGTATGCCGCGGTAAATCGGAATGGCCAACGAGACCGTGGCTGAGCCAAGTAAAAAGTGGACAAATTGCGCACCCTCAAAATACGTTCGATACGGCATTTGCAGTAACTCAATCGTAACTGAAACTAATATCACGGCGATGGCTACTGGATTGGCGATTGGATTTTGGGCGCTGCGCTGATAGAGCCATAGACCAATTTGATAAGCAGCCAATGTAATAAACAGGGCAATTAAGGGACTACCGGAAAGATATACCCAAATCTCGACAATCGATGCCGACTCACGCATCGTTTTTAGGCTCGCGGTGCAGTAGCTTAAGGATGAGTGCGCTAGTGGTAATCGTGAGGACAACACTCACTACTAAAGCGCTAATAAGTGCCCCAGCATGTTCTTTGAGTTGCGGCAAAAAGAGAACCACCCCAACGGCAGCGGGCACAAATAGCAGACCCAAGTATTGACTAAATCCATCCGCTACCAAAGCCAAGGAAGGATCAAGCCTGCCGCGCAGCATCAGCCATGCCAACAGCAAGACAAGGCCAATCACCGGTCCTGGGAGGGTGGTCAAGATAAACTTGGAAATCAGCTCACCTAAGCCTTGAAATAACAGTATTTGAACTAAACCAGCAATCATGGCAGTAGTGTATGTGAAGTGCTTCTCTTCTGAGTAGAATTAATGGCTGAATGCAAACAAAAGAGGCATTGCAATTCATTTTTAGGTTCATTCTGTTTACTGTAAGGGTGTTATGAAGAAAACGATTCATGCCAATGGCATCACGATGGCCTATCAAATCGATGGTCCCGAGACTGCGCCGGTCGTAGTCATGAGCAACAGCTTGATGTCCAGCTTAGAAATGTGGGATGACACGATTGGAGCCTTGACCTCCCATTACCGCGTTGTGCGCTATGACACCCGTGGGCACGGGCAATCGGAAGTAACTCCTGGGCCGTACAGTATCGAGTTATTAGCGAATGATCTCGTCGGCCTGATGGATGCCTTGCAGATTAAGAAAGCCCATCTCGTCGGTCTATCGATGGGCGGAATGATTTGCCAGTTTGTTGGTGCTCATTTTCCAGATCGGGTTACTTCACTGAGTTTGTGTGACACCGCCAGTGAAATGCCGCCGCGCTCCCTTTGGGAGGAGCGTTTTGCGATTGCACGGCAACAAGGTTTAGCTGGCCTAGTGGACGGCACTATCAAACGCTGGTTTTTGGATGGATTTGTTGCCAGCGAGCCAGCAAAAATCGAGCGGGTCCGTACGATGATTTTAAGCACACCAGTAGATGGATACATTGCCTGTGCCAGCGCGGTACGGGATATGGCGCAGTCAACCATGTTACTTAAGATTACGGCGCCCACCATGGTCTTGCTAGGTAGACAAGATCCCGCATGTACCGTCGCCCAAGCAACGGTGCTGCATCGCTTAATTCAGCATTCGAGCATGCAGATCATTGACGATGCGGCCCATTTATCCAATATTGAAAAGCCAGCCCAATTCAATGCAGCCCTGAAGCAATTTTTGGACTCGGTTCAATAAACTGGCTTAGTATTTCATAGCAACACAATAAAGATAAAAGGAGACGTACTGTGACGCAATTCAAGCAGATGCATAAAAAATGGCAAATCGGACTCATTGGCTTAGCTTTATTGGGCGCAGGCATCCATGTCCAGGCGCAGCCAGCAGTCGATAAATACCCATCCAAGACCGTCAAGATGGTTGTTCCGCTCACGCCTGGATCGGGCGCAGACATTGCCGGTAGATTGGTTTCAAAAAGTTTGGCTGAATTGTGGAAGCAGCCTGTGATTATTGAAAACCGCCCAGGTGCTGGCGGACTGGTTGGCACAGGCGTAGTAGTCAATGCGGCGCCAGATGGTTACACCCTATTAGTGCAGTCTGCCTCGTATGCAGCCAACCCAGCGATTTATAAAAAATTACCCTACGACTTAAAAAGCCTGACGGATCTAAATATTCTGGGCAC
>DAIPIK010000212.1:0-2128 GCA_036770845.1 Polynucleobacter sp.
GGCGACCGCAAGCCAAGGCTGTTAATTAATCCGCATTTCGTTGGTTTAGAAGGGGGCTTCATGGCCCTCTCCGTGATGGCAAAAGAACGCGGCTGGATGGGCGGCGCAGGACTTTACCAAAAAATGAAGAACCCATTTTTTAATCAAAAGATGATTGAGTGGCGCAATCGGTTTGGCGGCAAGTCGATTGAGCGGCAAAGTCGCCTGCGCGACCTGATTCGAGAAATTCAAACCGGAAATTTCATCTTTATTGCGCCAGATATTGATCTGGGGCCACGCGATTCCGTATTTGTTCCATTTTTTGGTATTCAGACCAGCACTATTACGTCGGTATCGCGCTTGGCCCAATTGAGCGGTGCAGAGGTCTGCTTGATGACGACTACCTTAAATGCGAATCGCAGTGGCTATGTTTGCCGCATTAGTGCGCCACTGGAAAACTTCCCGAGCGACGATCCGAGCAACGATGCCGCCCATCTTAACCAATGCATCGAAGCGCTTGTTCGCGAAAGGCCTGCAGAGTACTATTGGGTACATAAACGCTTTAAGCATCGCCCGCCTGGCGAAGCAAGCTTGTATTAATTGACTATCCAGAACGGAACACTGTTTGAGTACTGACTTAAAACGCACACTGCGCTTTACCAAAATGCATGGGGCAGGCAATGACTTTATTGTGCTCAATGGCATCGATCAGGATCTAAGCACCATTACTAAAGAGCAATGGCGTCAGCTAGCCCATCGTCAATTTGGCATTGGGGCAGATCAAATATTGTTGATTGAAAAAGCAACTCGGTCTGATGTTGACTTTCGGTATCGTATTTTTAACTCCGATGGCGGCGAAGTCGAGCAATGCGGCAATGGTTCGCGCTGCTTCGTGCGCTATGTATTGGATAAAAAACTATCGAGCAAAAACCCACTGCGGGTGGAAGTTGCGCATACGGTCTTGACGCTCGAGGCGCTTCCCGATGGACAAGTGCAAGTGGATATGGGGGCGCCCATCTTTGAACACGATCGGATTCCATTTCGAGCTGAAAATTTAGCGAGCAAAATGGAGTTTCATGAAACCCTCTATGCCCTACCCATTGGTTCAAATCCGGGAGGGCATGATGATTGGATTGGCGTACTGTCGATGGGTAACCCCCATGCCGTGCAAGTTGTGATGGATGTGGATAGCGCGCCCGTCGCCCAAGAGGGGCCGCGCATTGAAAGTCACCCCGCCTTTCCACAACGCGTGAATGCCGGCTACATGCAAGTATTAAATCGCAATGCCATCAAGTTACGCGTCTATGAGCGCGGCGCAGGAGAAACCTTGGCATGCGGAACCGGTGCTTGCGCTGCAGTGGTTTCGGGTATTCGCAGAGGCTTGCTTGACTCCCCAGTACGCGTGCAAACGCGTGGTGGGCAGCTCACTATTGCGTGGTCCGGAGTGCGCGACGGCGCTGCGCAATCGGTCATCATGACCGGGCCAGCCACCACCGTCTTTGAAGGCGAATTTACCCTGCCTTAATCCCGTATTGCTTGCGATAGGCTGTCACCGCTGGAAGGTATTGCTGTAAAGCAGGGTCTTTAGACGCATCGAGGTAATCCATCACATTGCTTAAATTGGCAATCGCAATCACTGGGATACCAAACTCCTGCTCCACACTCTGAACGGCAGAGTGCTCGCCAATATCGATAGCATTGCCTGAACGCTCCATTCGATCCAGAGCAATTAAAACGGCTGCGGGCTCTGCACCAGCTGCCCGAATCAATTCGACCGACTCTCGCACAGATGTGCCCGCTGAAATCACATCATCAATAATGACTACCCGGCCCTTGACCGGAGCGCCAACTAATGTGCCGCCCTCGCCATGGTCTTTCGCTTCTTTGCGATTGTAGGCAAACGGAACATTTTTATTCTGATGGGCCAAGGCAATTACGGTTGCAGCAGCCAAGGTAATGCCTTTATAAGCAGGGCCATACAGCATGTCGAACGCAATATCGGATTCGAGTAGGGCATTGGCGTAATACTTGCCCAAGGCCCCGAGTAAAGCGCCATCACTAAAACCGCCCGCATTAAAAAAATAAGGGGATTGGCGACCGGCTTTGGTTTTAAACTCACCAAACGATAAAACCTGAGCCTCTAGGGCAA
>DAIPIK010000213.1:0-2122 GCA_036770845.1 Polynucleobacter sp.
CAATCCCGCTGGTGTGTGGCAAGCAAGATTTATACCAAACAAACGCCTTCTGCGTGCAGCAAGCCAAGCGCATCGGTAAATACGCAAGCAGTTAACCATGGCGGATCGAGTGTATTTTAAAAAGTATCCTAGAATCAAACTATTGCAATGCCTCACTACAGCCGTTTAATTTAAGAGTAGACCTACCATGGCACCTTGGAAAGCAGCCCGCGCCGGCGATCACCTGGACCAGATCGATACACCCGCTTTGATTCTGGATATGGATGCCTTTGAGCGAAATCTGGGACTTCTGCAAAATGCACTGTCGGGTAGCGGCGTCCGCTTACGTCCCCATGCTAAAAGTCATAAGTGCCCTGAGATTGCATTGCGCCAAATTGCAGCTGGAGCTGTCGGCATCTGCTGTCAAAAAGTCAGTGAAGCAGCAGTCTTTGTTGCAGCAGGCATAAAGGATATTCTGATTACCAACCAAGTGGTTGGCGCAAAGAAAGTAGCCCATGCACTTGATTTAGCACAGCAGGCACGCATCGGTGTCTTGGTTGATCATGAAGATCAAGTTGCCGCCTTCGCACAAGCCAGTACTGCCCGCAAAATCCAAATCGATGTCTATATTGAAGTGGATGTAGGAATGGGCCGCTGTGGCGCCACCTCGATTGACCAGGCAGTTGCACTGGCCCGTCAGATTGATCAAGCGCCCTACTTAAACTTCATGGGCTTGCAGTGCTACCACGGTAGCGCCCAGCACTATCGACTGCCCCAAGACCGGCAAAGTGCGATTGCAGCCGTGTGCGCAAAAGCAGCCGAAGCGAAAGCAGCGATTGAAAAGGCAGGCATCACGGTAGAACGAGTTACAGGTGCTGGTACTGGCTCTGTGATGCTCGAAGGCAGTTCATCGATTTTTAATGAAGTACAAGCAGGCTCCTATATTTTGATGGACCGTGACTATGCCAAAAACCAGCGTGATGCAGGTGACTTAGCATTTGAGCACGCCTTGTTTATCAAAACAGCCATACTCAGTCACCCAACTCAGGGCCGCGCTGTGGTCGACGCTGGCTTAAAGGCATCCAGTGTCGACTCTGGAATGCCCCAGGTCTGGCAACGCACCGATGCGAACTACCTCAAAGCCTCGGATGAGCATGGCGTACTCGAGCTCACTGCAGACTCAGCGCTTAAGCTGGGTGACGCCATCATGCTGATACCCGGTCATTGCGATCCCACCGTCAACTTATATGATGAAATCATTTGTGTTCGGGGTAATACGGTGGAGGCCGTTTGGCCCATCGCTGCGCGTGGTGCTTTGCTATAAACCCCACTCACCCATTGCACTAAATCGAGTGAACAACAAGGCATAGTGATGCTATTAGCCGACCTTGTATTAATAACGCATTTCGCCATTGCCGCTTTTTTAGCATTGGGCATGCTACTCATTCCACTGGGGGCATATTGGCACTGGGCTTGGGTACGATCGCGGCGTTTGCGTCAAATCCATATGGGGCTAATGGTCCTCATAGCAATCGAGGCGCTGTTTCATATTACGTGCCCGCTTACTACCCTAGAGGCTTATTTACGCAAAAGCACTGCACCCGAATCATTTTGGGCCGATCAGCTCGGCAAAATCCTATACTGGGATTTACCACTGGAGTTCTTTACGATTCTGTACGGGTGTTGTGTCGTCTGGGCTCTATTTTTATGGAAGTCTGTACCACCCATCAACAGGCCTTGACTCAACCAACTTTATTGTCAGCAACATTGAACTCAAGAAGAAATTTTCTTTGTACCTCTGGTGTTTCCCTTTTATGCTGGAGCGAACTATCACGCGCACAAGGAGTTCGCATGGATTTCACCAACCCTAATACGATGCGAGATTGCTGGATTGTCAATGATAGTGTGATGGGCGGCGTGTCTCAGTCGAGCCTTCGCGAAGATCCGCATGGCATGTTTTTTGAAGGTCAGGTTTCGCTTGAAAATAATGGTGGCTTTGCATCCATGCGTTCTAGCGTTCGATTTTCGCCAGGAACTCAGCTCATTGCGCTTTTGGCAAAAGGCGATGGTAAGCGGTATAAACTGGTTTTACGCACTGAGTTAGCGCCTCGGGTGACATATGCTGCAGACTTTATCGCTGAAC
>DAIPIK010000214.1:0-2122 GCA_036770845.1 Polynucleobacter sp.
GGGTAAGACTTATCGTCACGGAACAAAATATTGAAGGGGGGCGCCAACTCTTTAATTAAGTTGTTCTCCAGAATCAATGCCTCGGATTCCGTCCGCGTTACCGTGGTTTCATACCGCGCAATTCGACTCACCATGCGTTCAATGCGCGGCGATAATGCAGTTCGTTGAAAATAGCTGGATACTCGCTTTTTTAGGTCGCGGGCTTTACCCACGTAAAGTATCTGATCCGCTTCATCGAAAAAGCGATATACCCCCGGCAATCCGGGAAGCCGTTTAATGTCTTGCTTGAGGGTTTCAAAAAGCGAATTACGCATGCGTTGGGATATATTCTGCCAAATCGTTGATAACTACGGTGATGCCGGCGTCTGTTGGCGTCTTGCCCGCAGCCTAGCTACGCGCCACCAGCAACAGGTCCGCCTGTTTTGCGATGATCTACCGACCCTTAATTTACTCGCATCCGACTCCCCGCGCACGCCACAGGTCGAGATTCTGCCGTGGGAGGCTAGTTTTGAAAATGCGCGCCATCCGCTTGATGCGCCCGATGTGGTGATTGAGGCCTTTGGCTGCCACTTGCCTGAGCGCTACCAAACTGGCTTATTCATTGCGTCCAAAAAACCCATCATCCTCAATTTAGAGTACCTCAGCGCAGAACCCTGGATCAGTGAGTGCCATGCTAAAGCCTCGCCCCAGTCCAGCGGACTATTGAAGTATTTTTTCTTTCCCGGGTTTGGGCCGAATACAGGTGGACTATCACTTGATCCCATTCCAGTAGAGGGCAGTCGTTCTAGCACCACTATTCCCGCTAGCCTTGCGCCAAGCTGGCGCTTGCTCCGCCCTGATGCAGAGCGCATCAGCCTCTTTTGTTATCCGGGAGCGCCACTGCGACAATGGCTTGAGGATCTTGGCAATACACAAGCGAAGATTGATGTGCTGCTGACCTTTGGTCACGCTGAAATGATTGGGCACAGTATTGGCAGGCCCTTAGATCTACCGCCATCGATTCAGCTGATTTCGCTGCCGTTTGTGCCGCAAGACGACTACGACTGGCTCTTATCGCAATGCGACTTCAATATTGTCCGAGGTGAAGATTCGTTTGTGCGAGCGCAACTCGCTGAAAAGCCATTTATTTGGCACATTTACCCGCAAGACGATATGGCCCATACGGTGAAATTACAGGCCTTTTTGGATCTGTATCTTGAAAAAGCGAGTCCATCAACCCAAGAATCCTGTCGGATGGCTATGGATTGGCAGATGCCGTCGCGCTGGTGGAATCAGCGCACGGAGTGGCAGGCCCATGCCCTTAAGTGGCGCAAAACAATACTGGAGGCCAATCAAGACGGGGGGCTTGCGGCTAGAATGCTGCGTTTTGTGGCCTAGCTCCCCCTGGGGGAAGTGCCGCTGGGGCGGTTACAATGTCACCTTTATTAAATACAGCAGAATTCTGTTCTGCCTCCAGGAATACCACAGATGAAAACAGCACAAGAACTCCGCGTAGGCAACGTAGTGATGATTGGCGCCGATGCCATGGTCGTACTCAAGGCCGAATATAGCCGCTCTGGCCGAAACTCATCCGTCGTCAAAATGAAGTTTAAGAATCTTTTAACTGGCGCCCCAAACGAGGGTGTTTATAAGGCCGACGACAAATTTGATATTGTCATTTTGGACAAAAAAGAGTGCACCTATTCGTATTTTGCCGACCCAATGTATTGCTTTATGGACGGCGATTACAACCAGTATGAAGTAGAGGCTGAGTTTATGGGCGATGCCCTTAACTACCTTGAAGAGGCAATGCCTGTTGAAGTGGTGTTTTACGAAGGTAAGGCACTTTCGGTTGCAATGCCAACCTCTTTAGTTCGTGAAATTATCTACACCGAGCCAGCTGTCAAAGGCGATACCAGCTCTGGCAAAGTGCTGAAGACAGCCAAGTTGGCTACGGGCTATGAATTGCAAGTTCCCCTCTTTTGCAATACGGGCGACAAGATTGAAATTGATACCCGCACCGGCGAGTACCGCAGTCGCGCCAACTAATCTGCAATTGATTTAAATAAAAGCCGGGATCTAAAAAGTCCCGGCTTTTTAATTTGAAGAGACACGTTCTTCTTTTTTAGGTCTACCGCCCTTT
>DAIPIK010000215.1:0-2120 GCA_036770845.1 Polynucleobacter sp.
GGATTGCGCCGTAATCTCTAAACATGCGGGGATGGTCTTGCGATCAATCGCGAGCGAGTGATAGCGCGTGACTGTAAATGGAGTCGGGAGATTTTTAAAGACTCCTACACCGGTATGCGCGATCGCATCGGTTTTGCCATGCATGACTTTTTGCGCGCGGATTATGTCGCCCCCAAAGGCTTCGCCAATGGCCTGGTGGCCGAGGCAGACTCCTAAGATGGGTACTTTGCCGGCAAAGTACTTAATCACATCCACTGAAATGCCGGCCTCACTTGGGCTACAGGGCCCTGGCGAAATACAAATGCGATCCGGTTTGAGTGCCTCAATCTGTGCCAAGGTAATTTCGTCGTTGCGATACACGCGAACATCTTCTCCCAGTTCAGCGAAATACTGCACTAGGTTATAGGTGAACGAATCGTAGTTATCAATCATGAGGAGCATCAAGACCTCCTTGTACTAAATCGGCAGCCATCAGAACCGCACGTGCCTTGGCTTCCGTTTCACGCCACTCAGCGGCTGGGTCAGAGTCAGCTACAACCCCTGCGCCCGCTTGGGAGTGCAACATGCCATCGCGAATGACGCCGGTACGAATCACAATGGCCACATCCATGTCGCCAGAAAAAGACAGGTAACCGGCTGCACCACCATAGATGCCGCGCTTGGTAATTTCCATTTCATCGATGATTTCCATGGCGCGTATTTTAGGAGCGCCCGATAAAGTGCCTGCGGGAAAAGTGGCTCGGAGCACATTCATATTGCTCATGTTATCGAGTAACTCGCCCTCGACCGAGCTGACGATGTGTTGTACGTGGGAGTATTTTTCAATCACCATCGAGTCCGTGACCTTGACCGTACCGGTCTTAGCAATGCGACCTACATCGTTACGCGCTAAATCAATGAACATCACGTGCTCGGCAATTTCTTTGGGATCGGCTAACAGTTCAGTAGCGAGGCGCGCATCCTCTTCAGGGGTGGCGCCGCGCGGACGCGTTCCGGCCAGAGGGCGGATGGTCACAATCTTTTGTGAATCACGCAGCTCTTGCCGCACTAAGATCTCGGGTGAGGAGCCGACTACCTGTAGATCCCCAAAGTCATAGAAGTACATGTACGGCGAGGGGTTTAATGAGCGCAGTGCACGATACAGCGCTAATGGTGATTCAGTAAACGGTTTACTAATGCGCTGACCAATTACCACTTGCATGCAGTCGCCTGCCAGGATGTAGTCTTTGGTGCGACGAACAGCGGCTTCAAAATCAACCGCATCAAATCGGCGAATTAATTCGGTTTTGGTGCTTGGCGGTGTTGCTGGCATGGTGATCGACCGACCAATGCACTGACGCAGTTCATCTAATCTGGCCTGGGCCCGCTCAAAATCATTGCTGATGTTGGGATCGGCATACACAATTAAATAAATGCGACCCGCGACGTTATCAATCACTGCAAGCTCTTCGGTGAGCATCAATTGAATATCGGGCACATGCAATTCGTCGGGCAAGGTATGTTGCGCAAGACGGGATTCAATGTAGCGCACTGTGTCATAGCCAAAATACCCTGCGAGACCCCCGCAAAAACGGGGCAGGCCGGGTGGAACGGCTACCTTAAAGCGCTTAAAGTACGCATCGACAAAATCCAATGGGTTGTCGTGGTTGGTCTCGATAACCTTACCGTCTGTGACCACTTCGGTGGCGGGCGCAATTGGAGTGCCAATCGAGCGGAGAATGGTTTTTGCTGGAAGGCCAATAAATGAAAAGCGCCCAAAGCGCTCGCCCCCAACAACGGACTCCAGTAAATAGGTATTTTTTTGACCACTAGTGCTCGTGAGCTTGAGGTACAGAGATAGCGGTGTTTCTAGGTCGGCTAAGGTTTCTTGTACAAGGGGTATGCGATTAAAACCCTGAGCGGCTAGGGCATCAAATTCAGCGCGTTGCATTAGGCTTTGCTCACTTCCGTTCGCATGGCCGCAATGACATCTGCATAATTTGGTTTGCCAAAAATAGCCGATCCCGCAACAAAGGTATCGGCACCCGCTTTGGCAATCGCCGCGATATTGTCGACTTTAATGCCGCCATCGACTTCGAGGCGAATGTGTTTGCCAGTCTCCCGCTCATGGCGATCTAGGC
>DAIPIK010000216.1:0-2117 GCA_036770845.1 Polynucleobacter sp.
GGAATACGTCCAGTGACCTCGCCCGTCAATGGGTTCATCAAAGCAATGTCGTTTCCCATTGCATTGGCAACGAGCAAGGTTTTCTCGTCAGGCGTCAACATGACGTGATGCGGCTCTTTGCCGATGGGTATGGTTTTGGTGACCGTGCGCGTTTTCATGTCCACTAGACTCACGCTGGCATCCCCCGAGTTCAATACAACCGCGAGCGTGGGCTCGGCTAACTTGGCGGCTTGGGCCATTCCGAACAACAGGGAAGAGGCTATTAAAGTAACTGCCGATCTCAAAGCAAGTTGAAAAAATACGGGTGTATGCACGTCAATGGCCTGTTTACAAATGAAAGTTGATCTATAGCTCTATTGTAAGCAGTTTGTGGCTTAACGCAGGCTTGCAAAGACCTTTTCGAGGCGCTTTAAAGACATTGGGGTTGGGGTTTTGAGTTCCTGCGCAAACAAGGCCACACGGAGTTCTTCGAGTTGCCAACGAAAATCCCGTAAGCCCGGGTCATCCTGCATTGCATAGGATGAGCCCTTATTGCCATGGAGGCGCTTTTGCCATGGCCTAGCGAGCGACTCCCAGTCACGCTGGCACTGCGCATCCCGTGCTGGGTTGGTGCGCATCTTTTCAATGCGCAGTGCAATTGCCTTGAGGTACCTTGGCAAATGCACCAGTTGCGCATAGGGAATTTCCACCAACATTTTCGGAAAAATCAGACCCTGAATTTGTTCAAGCATATCCGCATGGGCAGCTGGTGAAACTGCCTTTGCCTGTGCCATTTTTTTCTGCGTCTCGGCATGGGCTTCAAGCGCGGCCAAGGTATGGCGCGCGATTTCATGGGCAATCAAGGTCAAGCGGGGTTTGCCGCTGCTGACCCGCTCGGCGAACTCCTCGGTATTACTCGGCAGCGGATCTTGCATAAAGGCGCGCTCCAATGCCAGTTGCAGTATCTGCTCAATGAATTGATCCACTTGGCCAATATTAATAAACAGCAAGCCAATTTCGCGGGCACCTGGCATCTGTTTTTGCAGGGCCTTCAGTGTGTCTTTTTGACTAATGGCGAACAAGCGACGTAAGCCCTGCCAATGCACCTTTCGCGCTTCAATCAGATCATCAAACACCTCGAGGTCTACTGCATCACCACGATCTACTAAGGCAGGATAGCCAAACAAGGTTTTATTTCCCTTTTGAATCTCCAGTGTCTCGGGCAAGGGGCCAAAATCCCATTGGCGATACCCACCAATGACTGCGGTTGCGGGAGTATCACTCTGGGGTGCATTGGTCTTTTTACTATCTGCCTGAATAACCTCGCTCGCGACTGTTTCTTGCGCTACCGCCTGAAACGCACTGCGGGCCTCTTGTCCATACTCAGCGCGCAAGCGCGATAAATTACGCTCCAGCTCCAGTTGACGTCCATGCTCATCAACCAAGCGAAAGTTCATGGCGCAATGGGCTGGCAACGCCTCCGGACGAAAATCCGTGCGCTTGAATTCCAAACCCTTCTCTTTGCGCAAATCCGTAATTAAGGCGTCCATGTAATCGCCCACACCAAATTGCTTCGCATCGGTTACGCGCTGCATAAAGCCCTTGGCGTAATCGGGCAAGGGCACGCAGTGACGCCGTAATTTTTGTGGCAGGGATTTAAGTAATAAGAGGGTTTTTTCCTCACACATGCCGGGGACCAGCCACTCGCAGCGGCGGCCATCAATTTGATTGAGTACTGTTAATGGGATCACTAAGGTCACACCGTCTTTGATGCTACCCGGCTCAAAATGGTAAGTGAGGCTGAGGCTACTGCCACCCATATTTAGAATCTTAGGATAACGGTCAACCGTAATGCCAGCAGCCTCATGGCGCATTAAATCGGCTTTATCGAGGCGCAGGCTTGCCTCTGCATCCGCGGTCTTTTGCAACCAGGCCTGCATTCCTGATCGACTCAGGACATCACTCGGTAAGCGACTTTCATAAAAAGCAAATAGCAACTGCTCATCTACCAATACATCCGGGCGGCGGGAGCGGTGCTCTAAGGCCTCAATCTCACGTATTAATTTTCGGTTGTGCCAAAAAAACCCAAAGCAACTGGGGTAGGTTTTTTTACTGAGCGCTTCTAGCTCCTTTTCTTG
>DAIPIK010000217.1:0-2109 GCA_036770845.1 Polynucleobacter sp.
CGCTTATCGTCTTAATAATCGTGTGATTTTTAGAGCCTTTGATAATGTTGGTGCTGAGGTTATTCCAGAGTCTGATATCTATGTAACCCGCGATTTAGATTTCACGACCGCAACCGTTTTGGCATCTGATCAGCAGCAACAGCAGTTCTTGGAAAGTATGCGCGCAGATCTTGCTTTGCAAATATTGCGGCGAGTCGCAACGCTTGGTCGGGTAGCAAGATAGCTCACTATTTACCCTAGGAAAGTGGCATGATCAAAAGCGACGCATTTCATATGCATTTGACTGCCCTTGCAAAAGAGCAGCATAGCTTTAAGCCCCTTTATATTTTTAGTGGTGATGAGCCCTTATTGATGATGGAGGCAATCGATGCCTTGCGAGCTCTTGCTAGGACTGGTGGCTTTACTGAACGTGAGGTGTTGGTGCAGGATCGCTATTTTGACTGGGCCGCTCTAATCAATGCCGGGCAAACCATGTCTTTATTTGGGGATAAGCGTTTTGTAGAGCTGCGTATGCCTACTGGTAAGCCTGGTCGAGATGGCGCTGAATCTTTAAAACACTTTGCTGAGCAAATTAACAATACAGGCAATGGTGTGGACACGATCATTTGTATTATTTTGCCGCGCTTAGATTCGAAGACCAAAAGTTCAGCATGGTTCTCCGCTTTAGATGAAGCTGGTATGGCCATACAAATTGACTCAATTGATCGCCTTGCCCTTCCACATTGGATTGGACAACGCCTTAAAAAACAATCTCAGGAAGTGGGGGCAGGTGAAAGCGGGCAACGTGCGCTCCAATTTATGTCCGATCAGGTTGAGGGAAATTTAATTGCAGCACATCAGGAGATTCAGAAATTAGCATTACTTTATCCAGCTGGTCAATTAAGTGAAGAGCAGATCCGTTCTGCAGTATTAAAGGTAGCTCGCTATGAT
Source organism: Polynucleobacter sp. (assembly GCA_036770845.1). GTDB lineage: Bacteria > Pseudomonadota > Gammaproteobacteria > Burkholderiales > Burkholderiaceae > Polynucleobacter. The sequence continues at coordinate 931 of DAIPIK010000217.1, forward strand.
ATTTTTGAGCTTACGGAGTCGATGCTCTCTGGCGATGCAGCACGTTTGAACCGAATGCTAGATGGCTTACAGGGGGAGGGTGAGCCATTGCCATTAATTTTATGGAGTGTGAGCGATGAGCTCCGAACCCTCCATAAGGTACAGTCTGCATTATTGGCTGGTGATGCCCTAGCAAACTTATTACGGAACTATCGAATTTGGGGAAAGCGCGAGAAGTTGTATCCCGTTGCACTTAAACGGATTGCACCTAAAAAACTGAAGCAAGCCATGGTTTTGGCTGCGAACCTTGATAAACAAGTGAAAGGCTTATTAGTCCGTGACTTACCTAGTAATCCATGGGATGGTCTTCGGCTGATTGGTGGCTTATTGCGTTAGAGTATGGTCTATGGGAGCACAAAACCAATCCACGATTGAGCAAATGATGCTGGCTATTGGCCAGCAAGCGAGATCCGCATCGCGGGCGATGGCAAAAGCAAGTAGTGAGCAAAAGAATCGGGCATTAATTAATATTGCGACAGCTGTTCGTCGGGATGCTGCCAAAATATTGGCGGCTAATGCTGTCGATATAAAGCGTGCCAAGACTAATGGTAACGATGCAGCCTTTATTGATCGGTTGACCATGACCGAGAAATCCATTGAGAACATGGCTTTGGGCCTTGTGCAAATCGCTAGTCTGGGAGATCCTGTTGGGCACATCGGTGCTTTTAAGAAACAAGCCTCAGGAATTTTGATCGCGCAGATGCGCGTGCCTTTAGGGGTCATTGGTATTATTTATGAGTCAAGACCCAACGTGACTATTGATGCTGCCGCACTATGTTTGAAGTCAGGCAATGCAGTCATTTTGCGAGGCGGTTCAGAGGCAATTGATTCAAATACCTACTTGGCAGGTTTGATTCAGGAAGGATTGGCTGCGGCACAACTTCCCGCAGAAGCTGTTCAGGTGGTTCAAACAACCGATCGAGCCGCTGTTGGCAAGATGATTACCATGACCGAATACATTGATGTCATCGTACCTCGTGGTGGTAAGAGTTTGATTGCGCGTTTAATGGCGGATGGTCGAGTGCCCATGATTAAGCACCTTGATGGAATTTGCCATACCTATATCGATGAAGGCGCTGACCTTGATTTGGCAATACGGGTATGTGATAACGCTAAAACGCAACGTTATGCGCCATGTAA
>DAIPIK010000218.1:0-2097 GCA_036770845.1 Polynucleobacter sp.
TTGGAATCGTGCCCAGACAAATAAATTTGGCTTGGCCACAGCTTAACTATCATTGCAGTTGTAGTTCGAGTAGGCCTACAAGAAAAGTAAACCCTCATCAGTATGGTGGGGGTTTTGTGTTTCAAGTGTTACTTTAGAAGTGTTTTTGGATGTCTGCTTAGGGTCGTTTTCTATTTTTCTTATATGAAAAGTAGATCTAGATAACGTTATGTAGATCGAAGTTATCCGTGCATTCAGAGGGCGGTGATAAACCGTTTTTTTATTCTTGGACACGGACTCATTATTTTTTTGCGCTCTTGGGCTCGCAGTTTTCTTTCAGAAATCCAACCAATAGGGTAGAAGCAGGTGATAGTGAGGCGCTCGCATTGGTAGCCAACAATAGATTTCGTGCTGACCATGAATCCTTGATTTTTATGGCAGTCAGATCCATAGCTTGCAAGTGAGCAGAGCAGGCTTGAATCGGCATCACCCCGATTCCTAAATTGGCGGAGATCATTTTACACATCGCATCATAACTACGCACCTGAATGCGCAGGCGCATCCGCTTACCCAACTTTTCAGCATGCCTTGACGTGAGTTCCAATAAGGCGCTGCCCCGATTTAGACCAACAAAGTCGTATTGAAGACAATCATTAAACAAAACAGCCTTACTTTTATTTTTGTGGAGTGGGTGATCTTTGCTGCACGCAATCACAAGCTCATCCCCTCCTATCACCACGGTATCTAGGCCGGTAACTGGAGTTCCTTCGGCAAAGACGCCAATATCTGCAATACCATCAACCAGCGCTTTGACGATGTCGTTACTGAGCTGCTCCTCAACTTCAACCTGAATTTGGGGGTGCTCGATTAAAAAAGAGGCAAGTGCTGAGGGAAGAAATTCAGAGAGGGCAGACATATTGGCCCAAAGTCGCACATGGCCTTTCAGCCCCTTCGAGTAATCACCGATTTCATTACTGAATTGCTCGAAGCCTTGAAAAAGTCGCAAGGCATGCTGCATGACGGTATGGCCAGCTTGCGTCAGGGTCACGCCCTTGGCCGAGCGTTCTAACAAAACAAGGCCGACGGTTTCTTCTAGCTCAGAGATGCGCCGGCTTGCCGCCGAGAGAGCTAGGCTGCATTCTTGAGCGCCCTTGGTAATGCTTTGCGCTTTTGCAACAGCGCAAAAGAGCTTCAGGGTGACAAAGTCGACTCTGCTGGGGTTGATTGGATTAGGCATAGGGCTATTCTAACTAAGCCTTCGCAAAATGAGAAGGCTATTGGTATATATAGCAATTCACAGTAACCTTAAATCAACATAAAGTAAGACAAGCAAATTATTTTAAGAATGATCATGGAGCCTTTAGCAAATCTCAAAGTAATTGAAATGGGCCAGCTCATTGCTGGTCCTTTTGCCGCAAAAACATTGGGTGATTTTGGCGCGGATGTCATTAAGATCGAGGCGCCCATCGTTGGAGATGCGCTACGCAAATGGCGCTTGTTAAAAGACGGTACATCAGTTTGGTGGCAGGTACAGTCGCGCAATAAGCGTTCACTCTCATTGGACTTGAAACTCGTTGAAGCACAAGAGATTGTCAGGAGCCTAGTAAAGGAGGCGGATATTCTGATTGAGAATTTTCGTCCAGGTACCTTGGAGTCTTGGGGTCTTGATCCGCAGGATTTGCTGCAGATCAATCCTAAATTAATCGTGCTGCGCATTAGCGGTTATGGGCAAACTGGTCCTTACCGCGATAAGCCTGGATTTGGCGTAGTAGCTGAAGCGATGGGTGGTTTGCGGCACTTAACCGCCGAGCCTGGGCGAACCCCAGTACGAGTCGGCATCAGCATTGGAGATACGCTCGCCGCACTGCATGGCGTTATTGGAATACTGCTTGCATTACAGGAGCGGCACATCAGCGGCAAAGGACAGGTCATTGATATTGCACTGTATGAGGCAGTATTTAATTGCATGGAGAGTTTATTGCCAGAGTACAGTGCGTTTGGTGAGGTTCGTGAAGCAGCTGGTAGCGCATTGCCTGGCATTGCGCCATCCAATGCATACCAGTGCCAAGATGGAAGGTATGTTTTGATTGCAGGCAATGGCGATAGTATTTTTAAGCG
>DAIPIK010000219.1:0-2036 GCA_036770845.1 Polynucleobacter sp.
CTATCTATAATGGGGTATGGCTATTTATGAACTCGATGGTATTGCACCCCAATTAGCAGAAGGCGCTTTTGTAACGGACAGCGCTGAGGTAATTGGGCATGTCCGCTTAGGCAAGAACGCCAGCGTCTGGTCAAAGACCGTCATACGTGGTGATAATGATCAAGTCATCATTGGCGACGAGAGCAATGTGCAAGATGCTTCGGTACTGCACTCTGATCCTGGATTTCCACTCATCATTGGTAAGCGCGTCTCGATTGGCCATAAAGTCATGCTGCATGGTTGCACGATTGGTGATGGCTCGTTAATTGGCATTGGCGCCATCGTGCTCAATGGCGCCAAAATTGGCAAACACTGTTTAGTTGGCGCCGGCGCCTTGGTCACCGAGGGAAAAGAATTTCCCGATGGCTCCATGATTCTGGGTTCGCCTGCAAAAGCAGTAAAAACACTCAGTGCAGAACACATTCAGAACATCGAACGGATTGCAGACCACTACGTTGAGAATGCCACGCGCTTTCGGGCTGGCTTAAAAAAGATCGGCTAAGTTACTTTGCTACCCGTTCTTAGTGTTGTCGTTCCGGTTTTTGCGCTGATTCTTGCGGGCTTTATTGCGGGCAAGACCGGCAAACTCGGGCCGAATGCCTCTACTGAAATCAATCGCTTTGTCGTCTGGTTGGCACTACCTGCACAACTTTTTAATTTCACGGCCAATAGCGATTGGCAAACCCTGTGGCAACCTGGCTTCATCATCGCGTTTAGTACAGGGTGTTTTGCGGTCTTCATCGCGCTGCTTCTATATCGCTGGTATCACACGCGCGACTGGGCGGCGGCAAGCTTTACGGGCCTAAGCGGCTCGTACTCAAACACTGGCTACATGGGCATTCCGCTTTGCCTTTTGGCGCTCGGCGATTCGGGCTTGGCGCCTGCGGTGATTGCAACCTTGGTGGTAGTCTGCGGGCTCTTTGCCCTCGCCATTGTCTTTATTGAGTTCGGCAAACAATCCCATAAGCCCTGGTACGAAATCATTGGCATTGTTCTGGGCTCATTAGTAAAAAATCCCTTATTGGTTTCGCCGGTTGCGGGAGTAGCATGGTCTGCCAGTGGCCTACAGATGATTGAACCCGCTCAGCAGTTTTTATCTTTCCTGGCGGCGGCTGCCAGCCCTTGCGCCCTGGTTTCAATTGGTCTTTTTCTGATGCAAAAAAGCGAGGGCAAAGTCAGCGGGGTTTGGAGCTTGACGTTTATCAAGTTAATCGTTCAACCTGGTGTGGCTTGGCTAGTTGCAGGTCCCATTTTAGGCTTGCCCTTATTTTGGGTTCAGGCTGCAGTACTCATGAGCGCCCTGCCCACTGGCACAGGCCCATTTATGCTGGCGCAGTATTACCAAGCCGATGGCTCCGCAATATCACGCGTGGTTTTACAAACCACGCTGGGCTCGATCGTAACCCTGTCAATGATCATCTGGTGGATTAACCAGACAAGTTAAACAGTGCGATTAAAAAGAAGGGTTGGGTCCTTCTGCATCGATTTGCTTATCCCACGAGGCATCGATAAAAGCCGGCAGTTTCATGCACTCCTGAAAGATTTCCATCAAACGCGGATACAGCGCGACATCCATCTTGGCATCCAGTGCATTAAAGAGCTGTGGTACCAAACAGACATCCGCCAGCGTGACCTGATCACCATAGCAATAGCGCCCTGAGCGCCCATCCCTGCTAATCTGGGCCTCAAGCCCGGCAAGGCCGGTCGCAACCCAATGCCGATACCACGTGCTACGCGCCTCTTCACTGACTTCCAATTGACGCACGAGGTAGCGTGATACCCGTAAATTATTAATCGGATGAATGTCCGCAGCAATGTCCAAGGCTAAGGCCCGAACCCAAGCGCGATCCACTGGATTAGTTGGCAGCAGTGGTGGCTCGGGGTAGACCTCATCCAAGTAGTCGACGATTGCAAGCGATTGGTGAATGCGCACATCACCCTCTTCATACAGCGGAATGAGGCGATTGGGATTTTTCTCACCGTACTCGGGCTGCAAC
>DAIPIK010000220.1:0-2029 GCA_036770845.1 Polynucleobacter sp.
GAATACCGCCGCGGCCGTTATGTGGAATACAACCTCATTTTTGACCGTGGCACGATTTTTGGCCTGCAGTCGGGAGGTCGATCGGAGTCCATCCTAATGTCCATGCCACCGGTTGTGACATGGCGCTATAACTGGACACCTGAACCCAATACTCCCGAGGCGAAACTCTACGACTACTACTTAAAGCCCCGCGACTGGTTAGCCTAATTGACTGCACCAGAAAAAATTGGCATCTTAGGCGGCACCTTTGATCCACCCCATTGGGCGCATTTGCGGGTTGCAGCCCACTTTGCAAGGTTATTTCAGCTGGATCGATTGTTGCTGATCCCAAGTGGAAACCCATGGCAAAAATCCGCTTTTATTACTCCGCCGGAAACGCGTTATCAATTAACGCAAGCGGCAGCTATTGCCTTAAACCGATTATTGGGTGATGAGGGCATTCAGATTCCGATTGAAGTAGATCGCATTGAACTCGACCGCCAAGGACCAAGCTACACCATCGATACAGCGATTGCCCTGCGTCAACGCTATGGCAGCACAACCCACCTCATTTGGTTAATGGGGGCCGACAGCTTGATGCAAATCGACACCTGGCAAGACTGGCAGCATTTGCTCAAAGAGGTTCATTTGGCTGTGGCAAGGCGTCCTGAGTTTGCTTTAACGATTGACCCCCAATCGGAGTTAGGTCGCTTTATCCAAGTTCACCAAACCAGCGATGCCAAGCAGTTGGATCGATCGCCATGCGGCCTAATCTACTTGGATCAGAAGCTGGATATGTACCTGTCATCGATTGCCATCCGCAAACAATTGGCTGCTGGCGGGATTAATCCAAACACCCCCTTGGCTGAGCAAATACCCAGTGAAGTCTTGGATCTGGTTAAGAAGTTAGGTCTTTATTCCCAATCGAGATAAGATCTCCCTCTATTTATTAAAAGAAGCTATGGACCTACGTAAATTACAACGCACCATTATTGATGCCCTGGAAGATGTCAAGGCACAAGACATCCGAGTCTATGACACCACCAAACTCAGTGAGTTATTCGACCGTGTGATTATTGCAACTGGCTCGAGCAACCGCCAAACCCGCTCGCTGGCGATGTCGGTTAAAGAGGAAGTCAACAGCAAAGGTGGTGAGGTGATTTCAATTGAAGGACTTGAAACAGGTGAATGGGTCTTGGTTGATTGCGGCGACATCGTTGTGCATATTTTGCAGCCCATGCTGCGCTCGTACTACCAACTGGAAGGCATGTGGGGTGCTAAGCCAGTGCGCGTTAAATTAGCGGGCGCTAAAGGCCTTGCGAAGGCCAGTGAATTTTCCGACGAGGATGAGGACTAAGTCAGCCTACCTGGCTACATCGTCGTCATCTAGTCACGTATGCGCCTCATCATCATTGCAGTAGGCCATAAGATGCCAGACTGGGTATCGAGCGCTTGCAACGACTACCTCAAGCGCATGCCCTCCGATTGCAGCATCGAGCTCAAGGAAATCAAACCTGATCTCTCTCCCGCCAAAGAAGCAATTAAGATCGCTGCCGCCATTCCGAAAGGCGTGCGCCTGATCGCGCTCGACGAACGTGGCCGCGACCTCAGCACCCAAGGTATTGCCGAGCAATTAGCACAATGGCGCCAAGATGGGGGCGATATTGCCTTTTTGATTGGCGGTGCGGATGGCTTAGATGCCGGCCTCAAGCAAAAAGCCGATGCCATTTGGCGTTTATCCAGCCTCACCTTGCCGCATGCAATGGCGCGGGTCTTGTTGACCGAACAACTCTACCGGGCATGGACGATTTTGCAAGGCCATCCCTACCACCGCGAATAAACCTCTTTCATCTAGCAATGCATTCTTTTCTCTACCTCGCATCCCAAAGTCCCCGCCGCCAAGAATTATTGACGCAATTGGGTGTGCGTTTTGAATTGCTCTTGCCGAGTAATGATGAGAATGCGGAAGCAATCGAGACACCACTGCCCAATGAAAATGCCAGGGACTATGTTGAGCGCGTGACGCTAGCAAAATGTGCTGCTGCAGAAC
>DAIPIK010000221.1:0-2019 GCA_036770845.1 Polynucleobacter sp.
GCCGGAGAAATTTGGCGCTTCCCAGAGCAAGCCAAGACCTTACGCAGCATTGCTGACAGCGCCGGAGAATCGTTTTATAAAGGCGAGATTGCGCAAGCCATTGTTGATTTTTCGCAAAAGACAGGTGGATCTTTTTCTTTGGCTGACTTTGCTGCGCACGAAGCGAACTGGGTTGAGCCACTCGATTTCAAATACAAGGGCTATACCCTTTCTGAAATCCCGCCCAACGGCACTGGAATCATTGCCCAAATGGCCTTGGGAATCTTGGATGCATTAAATGCAACGCAGTACCCGCGTTATTCAGCGCAGCGCATCCATCTTCAAGTGGAGTCCATGCGACTCGCCTTTGCCGATGCATACGCGCATGTTGCGGATGCGGGCTCGATGCATTTGGATCCGCGCGCGCTGTTAGATCACAACTACCTTGCTCGCCGTGCCGCATTAATTGACCATAGTAAAGCCGGTCAATACACCAGTGGTGATCCGCATTCCGGTGGCACGGTGTATTTGTGCGCCGCGGATGATTCTGGAATGATGGTGTCATACATCCAATCCAACTTCAAAGGATTTGGCTCGGGCGTGGTTGCGCCGGGCGGTATCGCACTCCATAACCGCGGTATGAGCTTTAGCCTCGTGCCAGGACACCCCAATCAGGTGGCTCCAGGTAAGCGGCCATTTCACACCATCATTCCTGCTTTTTTAAGTAAAGGTAATGCGCCGGTCATGGCATTTGGTGTGATGGGTGGAAACATGCAGCCCCAAGGTCACTTGCAAATGCTTATGCATTTTGTTGATGATCAGCTCAATCCCCAAGCGTGCTCTGATTCACCACGCTGGCGTATTGATGATGCAGGAAAGCTCACCGTAGAGTCTTCCATGCCGTCTGATGTGATTGATGGTCTGCGCCAACTCGGTCACGATGTCACGGTAATGCCATTTAATAGCCTTGATTTTGGAAGTGCTCAGGCAATCGCCCTGATTGGTGAGGATGTATCTGGCGGCTATATTGCCGGCAGCGATCATCGTCGCGATGGCATTGCTGCTGGGTTTTAATTGTTTGGCGCCTGATCACCCTAAGTAATCCCTTTTTTATCTAGGCCTCTGAGCGTAAAGCGACAGGTGGCCTGATTTTTGCACTTATTTGGTGCAAATTTACAGTCCATAAGCTCCCTGATTCCCCATAATGACGCATCAATTAAAGGGATAGGCCATGGATTCGTTTAAGACCGGTAGTGATGCGTTGTTTATTTTGATGGGCGCCATTATGGTGCTCGCCATGCATGCAGGCTTTGCATTTTTAGAGCTGGGCACCGTGCGTAAGAAAAACCAAGTCAATGCACTCGTCAAAATCTTGGTTGATTTTGCCGTCTCTACGATTGCCTATTTCTTTATTGGCTACAGCATTGCCTACGGCGTCAACTTCTTTTCAGGCGCAGAAGTCCTGGCTCAGAAAAACGGCTATGAGCTCGTTAAATTCTTTTTCTTGCTCACCTTCGCCGCAGCAATTCCGGCGATTGTTTCTGGTGGCATTGCCGAGCGTGCAAAATTCAATCCCCAGCTGATTGCGACTTTTTTACTCGTCGGTTTTATCTATCCCTTTTTTGAAGGCATTACCTGGAACCAACAGTACGGCATCCAAGCCTGGATTAAAGAACTCACTGGCGAAGAGTTCCATGATTTTGCCGGCTCCATCGTGGTTCATGCCATGGGCGGGTGGATTGCTCTGCCAGCCATTCTGCTCCTTGGCGCGCGCCGTGGTCGCTACACCAAAGACGGCAACGTCTCAGCGCATCCGCCTTCTAATATTCCATTTTTAGCACTGGGTGCTTGGATTTTGGCGGTGGGTTGGTTTGGCTTCAATGTCATGAGCGCGCAAACCATTGATAAGATCAGCGGCCTCGTTGCCCTCAATTCTTTAATGGCCATGGTCGGTGGCACTTTGTCTGCGTGGTTGATTGGCAAAAACGATCCGGGCTTCTCCTACAACGGCCCCTTAGCTGGCTTAGTTGCAGTCTGCGC
>DAIPIK010000222.1:0-1996 GCA_036770845.1 Polynucleobacter sp.
CCATGCCTGGCCATTTATTACTACCCTCTGAACCGATTCAACTGCCTTTGCTCCCGTTGCGGGACGTAGTTGTCTTTCCCCATATGGTGATCCCCTTATTCGTGGGGCGCCCCAAATCCATCAAAGCACTCGAAGCTGCTATGGAAACGGGCAAAAGTGTTTTATTGGTTGCTCAAAAAACAGCTGCGAAAGATGAGCCCTCGGTCGACGATTTGTACGATGTGGGCTGCATCGCCAGTATTTTGCAAATGCTCAAATTGCCTGACGGCACCGTCAAGGTATTGGTTGAGGGTTCCCAGCGCGCCGAAGTGAGCCAAATTGAAGATGCACTGGGCTACTTTAGTTGCGAAGCAACGCCCAAAGCAATCGACGTTCTCGATGCGCATGAGACAGAAGCGCTGCGCCGCGCGATCATGGCGCAGTTTGATCAGTATGTGAAGTTAAACAAAAAGATTCCGCAGGAGATTCTGGCTTCCTTGGGTGGCATTGATGACCCAAGCAGGCTAGCCGATACCATCTGCGCGCATTTGCCAGTGAAGCTGGAGCAAAAACAGCGCCTACTGGAAATGACCGATGTGGTGAAGCGTCTTGAGAGTTTATTAGCTGACTTAGAGAGCGAAATCGACATTCTGCAAGTCGAGAAGCGTATTCGTGGCCGCGTCAAGCGCCAAATGGAAAAGAGCCAGCGCGAGTACTACCTCAATGAACAGGTGAAAGCCATTCAGAAGGAGTTGGGCGAGGGTGAAGAGGGTGCTGATCTCGAGGAATTAGAGAAGCGCATCAAGGCAGCCAAAATGCCGAAAGAAGCGCTGAAAAAAGCCGAGTCCGAACTGAAAAAGCTCAAGCTGATGTCACCAATGTCAGCAGAGGCAACGGTGATTCGCAACTACATTGATACGCTGGTTGGCCTTCCTTGGAAAAAGAAAAGCAAGGTCAATAATGATTTAGATAATGCCGAGAAGGTGCTGGATCAGGACCACTATGGCCTGGATAAAGTCAAAGAGCGCATCTTGGAGTACCTCGCAGTTCAACAACGCGTTGATCGGGTAAAGGCGCCCATCTTGTGCTTAGTGGGCCCTCCTGGCGTTGGTAAAACATCCTTGGGCCAATCGATTGCACGCGCTACTAACCGGAAGTTTGTGCGCATGGCCTTGGGCGGCGTGCGTGATGAGTCGGAGATCCGTGGCCATCGACGTACTTATATTGGGTCAATGCCGGGCAAGATTCTCTCGAGCCTAACCAAAGTGGGTGTGCGTAATCCCCTGTTCTTATTGGATGAAGTCGATAAGATGGGTATGGACTTTCGGGGTGATCCGGCCAGCGCCTTGTTAGAAGTTCTCGATCCAGAACAAAACCACACCTTTCAAGATCACTACGTTGAGGTTGACTTTGATCTATCCGATGTGATGTTTGTCGCTACCGCGAATTCCTTAAACATTCCAGGGCCGCTCCTCGATCGCCTTGAAGTGATTCGTCTGGCAGGCTATACCGAAGATGAAAAAACCAGCATTGCCACAAACTACCTGATTCCGAAGCAAATCAAAAACAATGGTTTGAAAAAGGGTGAGCTGCAGATTGAAGAGAGTGCGATTCGCAGCATGATTCGCTACTACACTCGCGAAGCCGGTGTGCGTTCGCTTGAGCGCGAGATCAGCAAAGTCTGCCGCAAGGTGGTGAAGCTGTTACTGCTCAAGAAAGAAGCCGCGCCCATCACCGTGGATGCGGATAACTTAGAAAAGTTCCTCTCCGTCAAGATCTTTGATTACGGCTTAGCCGCTAAAGAGAATCAACTCGGTCAAGTAACGGGTCTAGCGTGGACTGAGGTAGGCGGCGATCTGCTGACCATTGAAGCTGCGCTCATGCCCGGCAAAGGCGTCATTACACGCACTGGCTCGCTAGGCGATGTGATGAAGGAGTCAGTCGAGGCTGCCAGAACGGTAGTGCGTTCACGCGCTCGCGCACTGGGCATTACCGATGAGGCCTTTGAGAAAAAAGA
>DAIPIK010000223.1:0-1971 GCA_036770845.1 Polynucleobacter sp.
ATTTGCCTTAGGCCTGATTGGTATTTTCCTCGTGGTCTTGGTGGCAATTGTTAATCTGCGTAGTGCTCGCGCGAAGCGCCAAGCGCATACGCCAGTTGAGCCTGGATTTGCTGATGCAGCGGGGCAGAATCACCTCGGCGATCGCATGGAGCCTGGATTTTCTGAGCCCATGAATACGGCTCCTGCACAAACACCTCATTTTGCAATTGACCCGCGCATTGATTGCGTCATTACCTTGCGATTCGAGAACCCCATTAAGGGCAGTGAAATCATCGGCGAGGTGGCCAGTTGGCCTCGCTTCGGTGCGTATTCGATATATGAGGGCTTGCGGGCGGACAATCACGAAGGCGTCTGGGAACCCATTGGCATGGATCCTAATTACGCGGAACTGCAACTCGCCATTCAGTTGGCTAGTCGCAAGGGCCCCATCGGGGTGCTGGAGCTTTCCGATTTCTGTTCTCGTAGCCAGGCTTTGGCCGAAGTATTGGGCGCACAAATTGACATGCCCAGTGTCAGCACCATGATTGAAAGTGCCAAGGAGCTCGATGCGATTGCAGCCGAAAGCGATATTCAGCTCAGTATTAATGTGGCTTTTGATGGCAAAGCAAAAACGCGTGCCGACTTAGATGCGCTGATGCAAGAGCGAAACTTTGTGCTGTCAAAAAATAATCAGTCTTATGAGTTTTTCTCAAACAATCAAATCTTGTTTGCTAGTAATACACTTGATCTAGATCAGCCCATTACCGGAATCTCATTATTGCTAGAGCTTCCTTTGGTAGCGCAAGAGCAAATGGGATTTGAGCGCATGCTGGCAGAGAGTGTGGCCTTAGCTGAGTTGATGCAGGGTCGTATTGTCGACGACAATGGCGTCAACTTGACCGAGAATGCCGTGATTGCGATTCGTCAACACTTGGATGGCCTATACAGTCGTCTCGAGCAAAGCGGCATCGCAGCCGGCTCGGCGACTGCTGCGCGCTTATTTCATTAAGGATAGGGCATGCTGCATTCGGATCCGATGCAGTCAGCGGAGCGATATGCTTGGCTCCAGTCCGAGCTGGCACGCTTAGATCATGCCTACTATGTGCTCGATACCCCCTTATTACCCGATAGTGAATACGACCGCCTGTATCGTGAGTTAATTGCACTGGAGCAATCCCATCCGGATTGGGTGACGGCAGATTCGCTCTCGCAACGCGTTGGTGGAGCTGCTTTAAAAGAGTTTACGAGCGTCAAGCATGCCGTACCCATGTTGTCCCTCAATAACGCCTTTGATGATGCAGAGGTAATGAATTTTGATCGCCGCTGCCGTGAAGGTTTGCAACAGGCCCACGTGGTTTATGCGGGTGAGTTGAAGTTTGACGGCTTAGCCATTTCCCTGCGTTATGAAAATGGTCTATTGGTTCAAGCGGCTACCCGTGGCGATGGTAGTAGTGGTGAAGACGTTACGGCCAATATCAAAACCATTCGAGCAATACCACTCCGCCTTCAAGGCAATGCCATTCCCGCAGTACTGGAGGTCCGTGGCGAAGTCTTTATGTACCTTGCTGATTTTGCCAAGATGAATCAAGAGGCGGCCCGCTTAGGTGAAAAAGAATTTGCTAATCCACGCAATGCTGCTGCAGGCAGCCTACGGCAGCTGGATTCGAAAATTACGGCAAAACGACCTTTATCCTTTTTTGCCTATGGCGTGGGTGCGTGTGAGCCACAAAGCTGGCTACCAAAATCCCATAGCGCATTACTCGATCAATACCTCAGCCTCGGCTTACCAGTGTGTGCGGAACGCAAAATCCTGTCATCGGTTGACGATATCCTGAATTTCTATCAGGAGATCGGCAGCAAGCGCGATCGTTTGCCTTATGACATCGATGGTGTTGTGTATAAAGTCAATGCATTTGCAGAGCAAGCCCAGCTTGGCTTTGTATCCAGGGCGCCGCGCTTTGCCTTAGCCCACAAGTACCCAGCCCAAGAAGC
>DAIPIK010000224.1:0-1964 GCA_036770845.1 Polynucleobacter sp.
CGATCGCTTACCGCTTCAACGCTCAACGGCTTGGCAATGCCTATTCCCAAATCGGCCAACAGCGTAATGAAGGTTTCGGTATGGTGGGTCACCCGCAAAATATCCATGGCATGCTCGGCCGCGCCATCGCCATCCGCCAAAGCATCATCGAGGCGCATATCTAAATCGGCCTTAATGCCCCTCCAATAGGCATCCGGGTGATTCACGAGCTCGGATTCAGAACGCGTAGCGAGTAAGTAGTCCAGCAAATGGGGGTGGCGACTTAAGTAACTTGCGCCCCATTGCGAAGCCTGCAATAAAGCCAAAATGTTATGCAGGGCGCTAGGGTACTCCGCCAATATGGAAAGGTATGCGCTGCGCCGCGCAATCGCTTCTAACAAATCAAAAAAGCGTAATAAGGTTTGGTCTGCCAAAGCAGCGCTAATGGCGTCTTGTTCCAACTGCTCTGCCGCCTTGCAAATCAAATTATTAAAGATGTGTCGACTTTTTTCTGGCAAGCTGCGCTGTTTTGAGCTTTCCAGCCAAGTCTGCCAACGCTGACAGGCTTCTGGATAGCGGTCACCATTGGGCTGCCAATCAGATGAAATGGATTCGGTATCGAGGCGTGTTTTATCGTCCAGCACAAAAGCTTTTTCAAACAGGCGCGCAACCCGATCTTGCTGGCGAGTGAGCTCTTCTAGGAATGCAGATAATTGGGACTCAGACCGCCCATCTGGTCCAGCCATGGCCTCTGCTAAACGCGCGCGAGACTCGGCCTCTTCAGGAAAATAGTGGGTTTGCTGGTCTTCCCATAACTGAATGCGGTGCTCGAGGCGACGCAGAAAAATATAGGCCTGGGTTAAATCATGCACCTCATTCTCCGGCAATAGATTTTGCTGGGCAAGCAACTGCAACACCTGCAAGGTCGGCCTAATCCGAAGACGTGGGTCTGTACCGCCGCGCATCAATTGAAACATTTGGGCTAAAAATTCAATTTCACGAATGCCGCCACGTCCGAGCTTGATATCGTGGGATCTACCGTGGCGATTAGCGCTGCGTTTTTCTGCCTCGCGCTGTATCTGCGTGTGCAAATCACGAATCGCTGCAATCACGCCATAGTCCAAGTGACGTCGATAGACAAATGGGCGTATGAGCTGATCCAATGCTTTTTCGCAGCGCCCATGATCTAGCGAGCCTGCTAACGGATAAATCAGTCGGCCTTTGATCCAGGCATAACGCTCCCACTCGCGACCCTGTACTGTCAGATACACCTCAAGCATATCCAAGCTGCATACCAGTGGACCAGAGTCGCCATTGGGCCGCAACCGCATATCTACCCGAAAGACAAAACCATTGGCATCATGCTCAGAGATGATCTTAATTAAGCGTTTGCCCATCCGAGTAAACCACTCGTGATTCGAAAGGCTTTTTCCACCGCCTTGGGTGTCGCCCTCATACTCATAGAGAAAAATTAGATCGATGTCGGACGACAGGTTGAGCTCATAGCCACCGAGCTTCCCCATGCCAACCACCATCAGGGGGACTTCACAATTGCCTTCCGAAGACCACGGAATGCCAAAGCGTCCCTTCAAGTCGGTACGGATCGCCTCCAGCGCTATTGCGACGGTTTGCTCAGCAAATACACTCAGCGCCTCCGTAACCTCAGCCAATGGAGCTTGCCCGCTGAGATCACGCAAACCCAAGCACAGCATTAATTTCTGACGGGCTAGGCGCAACTCCGTCATTAGCTTGATTTCGTCTAATTCCGACTCAGCGGCGATGCGTTGCGCTGGCTCAAGCATGGCCTTAATCGCCGCCAAATTAACCGGCTGACCTTGATGCTCGGCAAGCCACAGGACCCAATCGGGACGGGCTTGCAACCAACGGCTAGCAAATACCGAATGCCGTTGTAAAAAGTCGATTTGAGGATCAAACGAGGCCATACCGAATCATAGCTATTCTTGAGTGGGGTGACGGATAATAGG
>DAIPIK010000225.1:0-1946 GCA_036770845.1 Polynucleobacter sp.
TGCAAGGACACTGCTAAAGCGACGGGGCAATCTTGGGATAAGCGATCCATCATCGGCACGACGCCTGAGGTGGATACCGTAACGCGGCGACGTGACAAACCGTAGGCATTGTCATCGAGCATCAGGCGCAAGGCAGTCAATACGTTGTCGTAATTGAGCAAGGGCTCGCCCATGCCCATCAGCACTACGTTGGAGACCACGCGGCCGCTGTACACATAACCGGGGGTTGGGTACTCTTCTAAACGCAAGATGGCGTTTGGGTCTTTCTTAAGTTCGTGCTCGGCATACCAAAGTTGGCCGATGATTTCACCGGCAGTGAGGTTGCGTGAGAAGCCTTGGTAACCAGTCGAGCAAAAACGGCAGTTCACGGCGCAACCGGCCTGCGATGAAATACACAAAGTACCGCGGTCGTCTTCCGGTATGAATACCATCTCCACCGCATCTTTAGCGCCGACATCAATCAGCCACTTGCGTGTACCGTCTTCGGCCTGCTCATCCCGGATGACGGGTAGCGGTTTAATTTCAGCGCGGTCAGCCAAGGAAGCGCGAAAGGGTTTTGCTAGATCACTCATCGCGGCGATATCGGATACGCCGCGCTGGTGAACCCAATTCAGGAGCTGCTTGGCCCGAAATGGTTTTTCATTTAGACCCGCGACATACGCTGCCATACCGGCAGCGTCAAAATCCAGGAGATTTGTGCGCGGGGTAGTCAATCAATTAACGCGAAAAGATGTTCATGCCTGGGAAAAAGAAGGCGATTTCCACAGCAGCAGTTTCTGGCGCATCAGAGCCATGCACTGCATTGGCATCAATGCTGTCTGCAAAGTCAGCGCGAATAGTACCTTTATCTGCTTTCTTAGGATCGGTTGCGCCCATGAGTTCACGGTTTTTTGCAATGGCGTTATCACCTTGCAATACCTGAATCATGACTGGACCAGAAATCATGAAACTCACGAGATCTTTAAAGAATGGGCGGGCAGCATGCACGGCATAAAACTGCTCGGCTTCTGACTGCGATAAATGCGCCATTTTGGATGCGATGACTTTGAGGCCGGCTTGCTCAAAACGGGAATAAATCTGTCCGATTACATTTTTTGCTACTGCATCCGGTTTAATAATAGAAAGGGTGCGCTCCATTGCCATGCAAAACTCCAGTGATTAAATCAATAGTAATAAAAAACAGCCATTTTTGACCAAAATTAATAGGGTATTGGCTGCCGATACGGGTATTCTGCGTTTGTTCAACGCCCTGCAATTATACATTGCTTAGCCCGTATTTACCCCCATGTCCATAACCCTAAGCCATTGAATTTACTAGGTATAACCCTATTTTGTTTGTTCTTATTGGATTGGACCCTTGATTTAATCAATTTTGTCTATACTTACTGTCAAAGTCCCGTGGTGGACTCACGTTATTAGATAAAAGGAGTCAATATGAGTGATTTGAACTCGTTCGGCTTTGGGCAGACAGGCTCAGTTGCAAATGCACAGGTCCGAAACAAGGTACTGCGTAATACCTACGCCCTGTTGGCACTTTCCATGGTTCCAACCGTCATTGGCGCATGGCTCGGTGTTGCAATGGGATTCAAGCTATTTGAAGGTAGCCCCTTCATGGGCTTTATCGTCTTTATGGCAGTAGCCTTTGGTTTCTTCTGGGCGATTGACCGTAATAAAGACAGCGGCCTAGGCGTAGTCCTATTATTGGCCTTCACCTTCTTTATGGGCGTGATGCTGTCCCGTTTAGTTGGCTACACCCTGGGCACCTATAGCAACGGCGCAACCCTGATCATGGGTGCATTTGGTGGTACTGCCCTGATCTTCACGGTCATGGCCAGCATTGCTACCGTCAGCAAGCGTGATTTTGGCAGCATGGGTAAGTTCCTCATGATTGGCGTCATACTGCTGATCGTGGCATCCCTTGCCAACATTTGGCTGCAAATGCCTGC
>DAIPIK010000226.1:0-1859 GCA_036770845.1 Polynucleobacter sp.
ATTTACCGTTTTCGGCGTGCCGATCCACGCTTATTTGATACGGCAAAAGACTTTTTGCAAAGCGAGCTGGGTGCCGACTTTATTGAGCTCGATGTAACGCGGCGTAATGCACCCGCCATTAATAGCGCTGTTAATTGCACCTTTAGCAGCGGGCTCTTGCCAGAAAGTTATCCATACAAACTTCAAGTCACCGCGTGGACAGCGCCAGACTCGCCTGATCCAGCGGCGCATATAGCCAATCAGGGCGAGGCTTATTTACTTCCCTTGATTCCTTTGGAGGAGCACGAGGCACATGAGCGATTAGGTAATGCTTTTGCAGGACCATTAGCGGATGCCAGTGAGACCGGCGCTGTGATGCAGCGCTATCGGGAGGGGCAGCGCATCGCCCAGATGATTTGCGAGGTGATGCAAACGCGGCGCGTGCTGGAGTTGGTGGACGGTCAAAAGGTGTGGCGTGATCCGCGGCCAAGTGATTTCTTATTATTAGTAAAACGCCGTCAATTTTTACCGCAATACGAGCGTGCCATGCGTGAAGCCGGACTTGCATTTGAGAGTTCACGGCTGGGGGGCTTATTAAACACCCTCGAGATCGATGACTTGATCGCGCTTTTAACAGTATTGGTGACGCCGCGCCATGATTTACCGTTAGCGCAGGTATTACGCAGTCCTCTTTTTGGAGCAAGCGAAGACCAAATGCAGTCGATAGCGATTGCGCTGGCAAGTGAGGGTTACCGATCGTGGTGGGATGCCTTGCAGGCCAGCTCTGATCCAGCTTTACAAAAGGCAGGGCGATACCTCGAGCACTGGCGTGTTTTGGGTGAGCACTTACCCGTGCACGATTTGCTCGATCAAATTTATGCAGAAAATGATGTGCGCATGCGCTATGCGATTGCATCGGACGATTTACTCCGGCCGCAGGTCTTGGCAAACATTGACGCCTTTTTAGAGCTTGCCCTCAATCACGATGGTGGACGGTACCCCAGCTTAGGTCGTTTTATTGCTGAGATAAAAGCGATGCGTCAAGGCGACGATGATGAAACCCCAGATGAAGGAGAAATGGATCTGGAAAGTGAGGCCGCAGAATCCATTGAGTTAGACGATGGCGGCGGGCTTTCCGATGCGGATCGCAACAAACGCGTACGCATGATGACCGTGCACGGCGCCAAAGGATTGGAAGCGCCATTTGTGGTCTTGCTCGATACCAATCACACCACTGGCATGAATCAGCACCGCGGCATCTTGCTCGACTGGCCCCCCAATGCGACGGCGCCAATTCATTTATCGGTCTTTACCAAAGACACCATCACTAATCCCCGCACGCAGATTCAGGAAGAAGAGCAGCGCATTGCCTCCAATGAAAACTGGAACGCGCTTTACGTAGCCATGACCCGCGCTAAGCAAGGGCTGTGGATTAGTGGCGTCGCGACATCCTCAAGCAAAGAAAAGGGCCTTGATCTCAATTCTTGGT
This sequence comes from Polynucleobacter sp., assembly GCA_036770845.1. Classification (GTDB taxonomy): domain Bacteria; phylum Pseudomonadota; class Gammaproteobacteria; order Burkholderiales; family Burkholderiaceae; genus Polynucleobacter. Next base: position 1,469 of record DAIPIK010000226.1, read on the forward strand.
ACCACCGCATTCAATCGGCCGAGCTGCCTGACTTTGCGATATCGGAGAATATGGCTACGACGCTGAATGATCAAAAATCGACTGCGCAAAGCCAAAACAATACCAGCATGCCATTTTCAATCGATGATTTTGCGCTTGAGTGGGACGTGGCCAAATCCAGTCATGCCGTGCAACTAGCCAATATTGAGAGTGGAGTTGTGAGTGCCACGGCACCAGTTGATCAAGTAGATGACGATCTCGATCCCCGTATTTTGGAGGACGGCGTGTATTTTCATGCGCTCTTGGAATACTGCACCCTCCAAAGTGGCAGCACCATCTCCGATTTACCTAGCCTTGCGCACACCATGAATTGGTTCGGTATTGATGAGGCAAGGGCTACGCTAGCGCTATC
>DAIPIK010000227.1:0-1856 GCA_036770845.1 Polynucleobacter sp.
GGCAAATTAGGGCAAGTCATCAAACAAGAAAAAATTACCACCCCAGTCAAGGGTGCGCAGGCTTGGAAGATTGCTTATATTTCATCGGATGTTGCTGGGCGACCAACTATTTCTACTGGCTTAGTAGTTGCACCAGTAGGGCAAGCTCCCAAAGAGGGGCGCCCCGTATTGGCATGGGCGCATGGCACGACAGGAACCGCACAAAATTGTGGACCTTCGCAGGTAACCAATCCCGCAGTTCCATTGAACCAGTATTTTTTAGTGGGCGGTAATTCGTGGACAGACTATGGCATTCCAAATCTTGAAGAGTTTATTAAAGAGGGCTATGTCATCGTAGCTACGGACTATCAAGGCTTGGGCGGCGGCGGCAAACATCAATATGCAGTTGCCGGTACTAATGGCCGTGATTTAATTAACTCAGCGCGGGCGGCAATTTCCATGAAAGATACTGGGGCCGGTAAGCGCACCATTTTTTATGGCTGGTCGCAGGGTGGCGGCGCAACGATTGCTGCCGCTAGTTTAGGGGACTACCTCAAGAAGAAGGGTGCCGTGACCGATGATTTACAGGTGCTTGGATTTGTTGCCATGGCCCCCGATGATGCTGGGGTGATGATCCAAAATGCCACTAAAGATCAGGCGTCTGCTGATAAAGCCATTAACGGGCTGATTCAGTTATTTTCCGACAATGTATTTAATTTCTCCCATTTTGCGATGACGATGTGGGGCACTCAAGCGGCCTATCCCAATCTAAAACTCAGTGATCTATTCACAGATCAGGGTTCCAAAGTGATCGATCAAGTGCTCTTGAATAAATGCATGCATGTGACTTCCGATACCTTCAATTACACCTATGGCAATCAGTTCAAAACACTCCTGCGTGATAAGCCTGTTAACACTATGCCTTGGGTAAAGGCCCTCATTGATGGCAGCGTTTTGCCGGTGAAGCCGGTCGCACCGGTGGTGATTTATTGGGGCACGAAAGACACTGCCGTTCCACCAATCATGCACGAACTGTATCAAAAACAAATGTGTGCCATGGGTGGCAATATTGAGCGTATTCAGTTGCCGGGAGAGCAAACGCATTTCTCAACCCCTGGGTTGTCCGCCCCCATGTATTTGACCTGGGTTAAAGACCGTTTGGCAGGTAAGCCATTGGCCAATGCCTGTCCTCCAAAATAAAGGAAGCACGCAGTTAAAAGAACCACCTTCGGGTGGTTTTTTAATTTATACGAAGGGATAGCCGCATTTCTCAGCGCCCGAGTTGATTAGGGTCAGTTGTTTGACTTCGCAGGAGATCACCCAGTCTTTGACTGTCTCCTTCATGGTCAGGTAATGCGGTGATGCGCGATGAGCATCCACTGCCTTTTTATCGTGGTAAATCTCATAGAGATAAAACACAGTGGGATTCTTTTCATCTCTGCATACATCAAAGCGATCGCACCCCGGTTCATTATTGAGTGATGCCTGTGCATTGATGAGGATTGCTGTTTCAAAGTCCGATACCCATTGCTCATGAATAACAAATGTGACCGATAGAATTTCAGGCATAGCCGGGCTCCTAGTGTGCGGATTACTTCAAGTAATTATCTTCGATTTTCTAGGGCTTTTTATGGTGTGCTTTCGTGGTGGTGCCGGACCAACTAAGCTTCAGATTAGATAATGAGGATCATACCAATAACACTCCAAATCTTCGATCGCGATATCCATGTCCATTTAGTAAGTGAGGGGCTGCCTTTTTGGCTGAATCGCTTTATTAATCGGGAATCTAGGGCTAGAATAGTTTTGTTCAACCCCTGGATATCAATATGAAACTCGCCCGTAAATTAATTGCATTTGCCCTCATGGCCCAATGTGGA
>DAIPIK010000228.1:0-1854 GCA_036770845.1 Polynucleobacter sp.
CCGATGGAACAACCACATGGGATGCGGCGCCACCAAATAATCCTTTGACATCACCAAAGCATTTCGCTCCAGGTACAAATACACGCTGCCCAACTTGAATAGTGGCTTTAGGGCCAGCCTCAATTACTCTACCGACGGATTCATATCCAGGCACGAGGGGATAGCCCATCCCTGGAAAGTGGGGCATCGTACCGTTCCAAAGTAACTTTTCAGTTCCAGTACTAATGCCGCTCCATTCGATTTCAACCACAATGTCATCGGGCTTGGGCGCATCAAGCACAAGTCTGCTGAGCTTGAGCTCTTTGGGAGACTCAATGACAACGGCTGTGGAATGGATGGCGCTCATATGTAATATTTTATTTACTTTGTTATATGTAAACTAATTTATACACTATTTCTAGATCTAACATCAGTATTTACCCTTAATTTACCGGCTAGCCAACACGATTTGCGTGTTAATTGGCATCTTGGTCGCCACGGTTTGAACTGATTTAAACCCCACTTTTTTCAGTAAATTACTGATTTCGTTGATAGTTCTTGGTCTTCCTCGACCCATAGCGAGTAAATAAAAGCCAAAATAAGCATGGCCCATCGCCTGAGCATCTGGGGCATCCGCCATGGGCTCTGCAATTAATAGTGTTCCGCCGCTAGGTAATGCGGCATAAATTGAGGCAAGCAAGGTCAACACGCGCTCATCATCGTGATCAAAGATCACGCGCACGAGCGTGATTAAATCCGCGCCCTTAGGCAGTGCATCGGTAAAAAAATTACCACCATGGGTCTGAATTTCCCGTGTCGCTGGATTGGATGCCAATTGCTGGGCTGCTAATTGCGCCACTCCGGGCAAATCAAACAGCATTTTTTTAAGTTGGGGACTTACCGCGTGCACTCGCTTTAGAAAAGTTCCTTGGCCACCGCCAACATCCAAGATGCAGTGGTGCTTACTAAAGTTATAAGCATCGACGATCTCGTCAGCAACTAAAGGTAAGGATGCCGACATCAGCGCAGAATACTCAGCCACACTCTCTTGGTGTTTGAGTGAGTCCTGATCTTCGTCCTTATCCGAAACGTAAGGCCAATATTTTCCTAAGTTACGTTCACTCATCGATCCCGATAAAAGTGCAAGCGGATCGCGCATGTCGGCATAGAAAGCAGTGTGGTGCTCCACCATCGCCGCGATAGCATCGTTACCAACCAAAGGAGAGCCTAGTGCACCTAAACCATAACGCTCTTCAGAGCGGCGCTCTAGCAACCGAATTGCCACTGCAGCATCCACTAATGTTTTCAATCCCTTCATTGGAAAATGCGTTAAGCGACTTAGATCTTCGAGATTCAGCGGACCATTTTTTAAAAGATTAAATACATTGAGTCGTACGCAAGCCAGTAGGATTTGTGAATAAACAAATCCAGACATCACGTCAAACAAACTACTAGCGCGGGAGCGTGAGATGGAACGAAAAATCGGGAGGCTTGCAGCAAGGCGTTGAAAGCGTTTTGTGGCAATCAACTGATCGCGCAATATTAATATGCGATCCCACAGCCCATATTCTGGCGTCAATGCCAATGGCATTTGCGTAGTAACGGATTCGTCTGCAACAGAGGGCATGCTTGCCTTAGCAGAACCTACGCGGCCATACGACTAATGCCAGCCGTAATCAAACGCGCATCGTTTGCAAACCATGCTGCTGGCAACAAGCGCTCTGCCTCATGGGCAACCAGCATCTTGAGTGCGGCATCGCCTTTGCAATTCGGGATCGAGCCAATCGCTTTCGAAACCAATTCATCAAAGTATTGAACTGCACCACTGAGTCCAAGTTCACGTGCTGAACTGGGTCGATTGTGTTCAATATCTTG
>DAIPIK010000229.1:0-1834 GCA_036770845.1 Polynucleobacter sp.
AAACCGCGCGGCACCTCGACTGCTGAGTGCATTTGCATAAACTGCTTGACGATGCGGTCCTCTAGCGAGTGAAAGCTAATGACAACTAAGCGACCACCTGGCTTGAGTAAATCCAGGGCTGCTTGAAGCCCAAGGGTCAAATCATCCAACTCTTTATTGATGAATATGCGCAGCGCCTGAAATGTACGCGTTGCTGGATCCTGTCCTGGCTCGCGTTTTTTAATAACGCTGGCAACTAAGGTGGCCAACTCCATGGTGGTTGCTAATGGCTGATTCAATTCACGGCGCGCAAGAATTGCTTTCGCAATCGGCAGGGCAAAGCGCTCTTCGCCGTAGGTTTTAATCACGTGCGCAATATCATCTACGCCGGCTTGATTTAGCCACTGCGCCGCTGTCAATCCAGTAGTGGTATTCATTCGCATATCAAGTGGCCCATCGCGACGAAATGAAAACCCCCGCTCGGCCTCGTCGACCTGAGGCGAGCTGATACCCAAATCGAGCAGCACCCCGGCTACCGATACAGGCTCGGCATGCTGGGCCATGCTGGCAAAGCTGCTGTGAATAATCTGAAAGCGCGCGTCCTTTATTTTTTTTGCCTCTGCAATTGCTTGTAGATCCTTGTCGAATGCAATCAACTGTGCATTCGGTTGAATCGCCCCTAAGAGTGCTCGCGTATGACCGCCGCGCCCAAAGGTGCCGTCGATCAGAATTGATTTCTCGGGTGATTCTGCTTGCAATAAGGGGCTTTCCAGCAGTGCAGTTACCGCCTCGGCCAGTAAGACTGGGCGATGAGTCTGGTTCATGCGACCCCGTCATTAAAAAGTAAATTGTTTGAGGGCGTCCGGCACACCTTGCATCATTGCGGCCTGCTCTTTTGTTGCGTAGGTTGTTGCGTCCCACAACTCAAGATGACTACCCATACCAAGCAGAATGACTTCACGCTGAATACCTGCAGCGGATCGCAGTTCAGGGCTTACTAAAATGCGTCCCGCACTATCCAGATCGAGTTCGGTTGCATTGCCTAGAAAAATTCGACGCCACCAATGGGCATCCATCGGTAATTGCGCGACACGCGCTCGAAATGCCTCCCACTCGGGCCGCGGAAAGAGCAATAAACAACCATCCGGGTGTTTTGTCAGCGTCACCCTGCCCTCACCCTGCACAAGCAAGGCGTCACGATGCTTTGCCGGCACAGACATGCGGCCTTTTGCATCTAAATTGAGAGCTGACGCACCTTGAAACACCATTTACCCCACTTTTTCACACTTCTTCCCACTTTAGAGGAATGAAATCGGGGGGTCAAGTGTTTTAATGGTTTTTTTTGGATTTTCTCTAGTGTTTACAATCACTTAGCGATGACTATTAATATAAGCATCAGAAAAATAGTCACCCGAAACAAGGGCTTGGAAAATATACTTAAGAATACATCTTAGATATATAACTTAATTATTTAAATTAATACTGTTTATATATACAGTATTAATAGATTTGGAGCAAATAATATCCTCAGTTTTCTTGGGTTTAGATAATCAAACCCGATTTAGACCCTATATGCGGCTGTGGTCATAATTTTGGATATGGCCTCCATGGCATTTTTGATGGGCTGCGGCAAAGGCTGGCCGCCTGCATCCCATGCCGATTGACCATGGTCGATTTCATCGCGGCGCATCTGATCAACAATGGCGCGTGAGCGTGTATCTGCCAGCGGCAGCGTTTCCAGATGACTATTGAGGTGCTTTTCCACTTGCTTTTCGGTTTCCGCAACAAAACCAAGGCTCCATCGATCGCCGGCTAAGCCAGCCAGTAAGCCGATCCCAAAAGATCCGGCATACCA
>DAIPIK010000230.1:0-1815 GCA_036770845.1 Polynucleobacter sp.
AACATCCATGGCTCACTCTTGCCACGTTGGCGTGGCGCTGCACCGATTCAGCGAGCAATTGCTGCAGGGGATGAGCGCACTGGGATCACCATCATGCAAATGGATGCGGGATTGGATACGGGCGATATGGTGCTGAGCGAAGCGATTGATATCGGGCCGGATGAGACCAGTAGCAGCTTGCACGATCGCCTTGCCGACTTGGGGGCGAGGCTAATGGTGCGCTGTCTGGCGATGCTGGATGCACAAGAAGAAACGCCGCGCACCCCCCAGAGTGAAGAGGGGATGTGTTATGCCGAGAAGATACAAAAAACCGAGGCTGAAATTGATTGGTCCCAAAGCGCCACCACCATTGATCGCCTGATTCGGGCATTTAATCCCTTTCCTGGGGCAAGCTCTACGCTCAATGGGCAAAGCCTCAAGTTTTGGCGCGCTCGCCCTTTGGCAAAAGAGCTAGCAAACGAATACCAAGGAAGCCATCGTCCCGGATTGATTGTGGGAAAAAGTAAAGATGGATTTGTGGTGTGGTGTAAGGATGACGCATTGGAGGTATTGGAGATACAAAAGCCGGGCGGTAGACGTATGTCCGCAGCGCAATGGATTCAAGCAGAAAAGCCAGCGGGCGCATTGCAATTTACTAAAGCGACTACCTAAGCTGTGGATAAAAAAATGAGGAAGTGGTGATGCCATCAACAGCGCCGCCCCAAAATCTGCCCTTATCGCAGGCGATCACGATTGCGGCGCAAGCCATTGGCGAAGTCATGTCGGGCAGGTCCTTGACCCACGTTTTAGAAGAGCTAGAACCGCAAGAGCGACCCATCGTTCAAAGCATTACGTTTGACACCTTTCGTCGCTGGACGCGTTCACATGCGCTGATAAAAGAGTTTGTGCCAAAGCCACCAAGCAAACCCGTGGAGCATGTCTTGGCAGTGGCAATTACACTCTTGCTGGATCGCACGGATGTGGCCAAAAAAGGCTATGCAACCCACACCATCGTCAATGAGTCCGTAAGTGCATGCGGTCAATATGATGAAACAATCTATGCCAAAGGCTTGATGAATGCCGTGCTGCGAAAAGTCAGCGCTGCCCTCGATGCTCAGGGCGTAAAACGACCAGACCATAACAGCATCGGTGAGTCGTATTTTCCGCCCTGGTGGATTGCTAATCTGAAAAAAAATTACCCAAAGAGCTGGCAATCCATTTGTTTACAACAATCGCAGCGTCCACCACTGACCCTGCGCGTCAATCAGCGCGCAACTACCGTTGTCGATTACGCCGCCCTATTGCAGGCCGCACAGATCGAGGCCGAAGTAATAGGCCAGGTTGCCAATCTCGAACTAGATGCCGCCTTGGTCATTAAAGAGCCGATACCAGTTGCGAGTATCCCGGGATTTTTTGATGGGCTGGTTTCGGTTCAGGATGCAGGTGCGCAGCTTGCTGCCACATTGCTTCGTCCGATGACAGGCGAGCGTGTTCTTGACATGTGTGCTGCACCCGGGGGCAAAGCCGCACATTTGCTGGAGTGTGCCGATATCGATCTGGTGGCAATTGACGTAGATCGAGAGCGATTAAAGCGCGTGAGCGAGACCTTTGGCCGTTTGAAGCTTATTGCTGCACCAGGACAAAGCATCGAATGCATTACTGCCGATGCTGCGGCGCTGGGCTGGTGGGATAAAAGACCCTTTGACAAAATACTGATTGATGCGCCGTGCTCCGCTTCCGGGATTGTGAGTCGACATCCCGACATTCCTTTTTTGCGCCGTGCAGATGACATTGCCGAGTTGCAAGGACGCCAGCGCGCCCTATTGGAAGCCGGTT
>DAIPIK010000231.1:0-1813 GCA_036770845.1 Polynucleobacter sp.
CCGCTTACTTTCCTTTAACTGCTTTAGTACCCTCATCAAGCTCAGCAAATGAAGGACGCTGGTAGCTAAAGAGTACTTTACGACCAAACTCCACAGCTGCCGCAGGAGGGAAATTATTCAAACTTGCAATCAGAATGGCCTTGACCGCCATGTAGGCACGGCTTTCGGCTTCTGCTTTTTGTTCCAGCACTTTCGCTACTGGCGAAACGAATGCATACGCCAGCAAAATACCCAAGAAGGTTCCTACGAGCGCAGCGCCAATCAGTTTTCCTAATTCGGCAGGGGGTAAGCCAATCGAGCCCATGGTGTGTACCACGCCCATCACGGCAGCCACAATTCCGAATGCCGGTAAGCCATCGCCGACGTTGGTCACTGCATTGACTGGGATGTGGGCTTCGTGATGATGCACATCAAGCTCTTGCTCCATCAAGCTTTCGATCTGGATCACGTCCAAGGATCCACCCAGCATCATGCGCAAATAGTCAGTAATAAAATCGACCAAATGATGGTCTTTCAAAATATCGGGGTATTTTTCAAAGAGCGGACTTGATTCGGGCTCCTCGATATCCCCTTCCAGAGACATCAAGCCATCCCGTTTGATCTTTTGCAAAATCTCAAACATCAGGCACAACAGGTCTAAGGATTTTTGCTTTACATTTTTTGCCGTCTTAAATGCACCCCCCAAAGCTGAAAACATTTTCTTTAGGTTGGTTGGGGTGTTGGCAGCAATCATGGTTCCCACGGCGGCACCAACAATGGTCAGAACCTCCGTTGGCTGCCACAAAACCATAATATTTCCGCCATGGAGGGCATAACCCCCCAAGGCACAGGCCATCGCAATAATCCACCCAATTGGGATATTCATACTTCTATATGCTCAGTTTAGAGTTTTGAAAATAAGTTACTTTGCTGCAGTCTAGCAAACATTGCCTGGGCAGCGTTTAGCAAGGTTTGGGCTCTAGTATAAGATGCCGTTGCTGCGGCCATGTCCGTATCCAATAATACCGACTGAGACGCCGCCAATTGGAGCCCGAATGCCGACATCGCCGTTTTGGCATTATCCACCTGAGCAGCCACCCCGCCACTGCGTTGTACCGTCATGGTGAGCTGGTCAAATGAGGTGTTTAATCCGGCAGATACCTCATCCGCATTTTGAGTCCTCAGAACTGTATTTTGGCCTTTTTCATCCAAATAAGTAACAAATTTCTGGATATTGAGGTACATCATGCTATTTTCAGGACGGCTCAGATCGCCCCCTGAGCCAAATGCTTCATTAAATTTAACCCCCGATTCAACCATCACATTGGGCTCAATTTGCACCTGATTAACGGTTTCCCCAAAGATCGGGTTGTCAGTCCCATCCTTGGCAGTCATTTGCTGTTTCATAGCCAACAAGATTTGCTCGGCTTGCACCTTTAAAGCTTTGAAATTACTCGGATTTAAGGCGCCGTTTTGCGACTGAACAAAGAGTTGCTTTAGGCTGTTCATTTCATTAATCAGGCTATCCATCTGCGTCTGTGCATTGGCGTGGGAGCTGGCGACAAAATTTTGATTTGCCTTAAACATATCGAGGCGGGAGATATCAAAATCCAATCGGACACCCCTTGAAACCGCATAGGCGTTATCGGAGGCTTGGGCATACTGCTTGCCAGAGGTCACTTTTTGATTCCAAGACATCGCATCGGCCAGTGCGTTATCCATCCCTTGGACGCCAGCATCTAAAATTTGGTTTGAACTAAATCGTACAGTCATGTTCTACTCCTTAGTTCATGATCGATAAAAGTGTGTTGAACATCTGATTGCCAGCCTGCAG
>DAIPIK010000232.1:0-1810 GCA_036770845.1 Polynucleobacter sp.
TAGCCAAAATGATGATGCGCTTTTCAGGCAAGCCGTTCATAGCAGGGAAAATGACATGATCGACTTGGGGCTTAATTTCTTCCCAGCGGTATTTTTCAACGCCTGCAATGTCAATTTCATTATCAAAGTGGCCGATGTTACAAACAATGGCCTGGTCTTTCATGCGTGCCATATGGTCATGCGTGATCACATGGTAGTTGCCGGTTGCCGATACAAAGATATCGGCTTTGTCTGCTGCGTAATCCATCGTGACAACGCGGTAGCCTTCCATTGCTGCCTGCAATGCGCAGATCGGATCGACTTCTGTTACCCAAACCTGAGCGGACAGGGCGCGCAAAGCTTGTGCTGAACCCTTACCGACGTCACCATAACCTGCAACCACGGCAACTTTTCCAGCGATCATGACATCGGTAGCACGCTTAATCGCGTCAACCAAAGACTCGCGGCAGCCATACAAGTTATCAAACTTGCTCTTGGTAACCGAATCGTTCACGTTAATTGCAGGGAAAGCCAATTCACCTTTAGCGAACATTTGATACAGGCGATGCACACCGGTTGTTGTCTCTTCCGTAACGCCTTCAACCTTGGCTAAGCGAGTCGAGTACCAGGTTGGATCAATCGCTAGCTTGCTCTTAATGGTCGAGAACAAAATGGTTTCTTCTTCGCTGCTGGGGTTACTCAAGACTGCTTGGTCTTTTTCTGCCTTTGTACCCAAATGCAGCAGCAATGTGGCATCGCCGCCGTCATCCAAAATCATATTGGTGAAGCCACCATCTGCCCACTCAAAAATGCGGTGGGTGTAATCCCAATACTGCTCTAAGGTCTCGCCCTTAATTGCAAATACGGGAGTGCCGTTGGCGGCAATCGCTGCAGCCGCATGATCCTGCGTTGAAAAAATATTGCACGATGCCCACTGTACTTTTGCGCCCAATGCTTCGAGTGTCTCAATCAGGACTGCCGTTTGAATGGTCATGTGCAGCGAACCGGTAATGCGGGCTCCGCGCAGTGGCTGCGTTGCGGCAAATTCATCACGAATCGCAACCAGTCCTGGCATTTCGGTTTCGGCAATGGCAATTTCTTTGCGGCCAAAATCAGCCAAGGTGATGTCGGCGATTGCGCAATGTTTTGCTACAAAATCATTTAAGTTGAAATCAGATGCGGTATTCATTCATGCTCCAGCTAAGGACGGATCAATGCTGGGGCAAGAAAACTCGCCAACCATTGAGCCATGGGTTAGCGAGCGCAGTTGCAAAAAGCAAATTCCTGTTCGGATCTTGCCCCCTCAAGCCTGGGGAATCATTGGTTCGCAATGTTCCTTGCAACGCTCCTTGAGAGTATGGCGAAATTGTAATCAATTTCGCCAGATACAGCTTAACAACTGCTATCTAGGGGTTGAAAGCCTTTACAGGCCTGCTGCCGCACGTAAGGCTGGCGCCTTATCGCACTGCTCCCAGGTAAATTCTGGCTCTTCACGACCAAAGTGACCATACGCTGCAGTTTTACGGTAAATCGGGCGCAATAAGTCCAGCATTTTGACAATGCCCTTCGGACGTAGATCAAAGTGCTCAGCAACTAAAGCGGCAATCTTTTCGTCGGCAATCTTGCCGGTACCAAAGGTACTCACCATGACGGATGTTGGCTTTGCTACACCAATCGCATAGGAGATCTGAATCAAACAACGCGTTGCTAAACCAGCTGCAACCACGTTCTTCGCTACGTAGCGACCGGCATATGCTGCAGAGCGGTCTACCTTCGATGGATCCTTACCCGAGAATGCGCCACCGCCGTGGGGCGCTGCACCGCCGTAGGT
>DAIPIK010000233.1:0-1810 GCA_036770845.1 Polynucleobacter sp.
ATTAAATCCGACATATGAACGTCGTAGGTATCAAAGCCGGCCCAATCCATGGCGTAGGCCATCTCCACATGGGAGTTAACGCCCTGCTCGCGCAAAATGGCCATTTTGGGGCGGGCGCCTGTATTTACAAATGGCGCAGAGACATCCTCCGCCGCATCAAAGGTCAGTTTTGGTGTCAGGCCTGGATCGGTGATGTCATCCAGTAAACCATATTCACTATCGGCGCAGGATGGGTTATCACGCAGCCGAGCAATTTGCCAGCTGGTGCTTTGCCATGCCTTATGAAGCACTTCACGCGGCTCAGCGTAAATGCTTTTCGCATCACGCCAAATCTCAATGCGGCCCGTCGTATTGGGTTTGCCAATCACATGGCTGCAGGCACTGAGGCCTACCTTGCGCAATACCGCAAAGACGGCATCACGATCTGCACGTCGAATCTGAATGACGGCGCCGAGTTCTTCATTAAACAGGGCTCGAATCGTTTGCTCATGACGGCGACCCGATACTTGCTGCGCCCAATTTTTCGCATCCCCATAATCCGGCTCTTGATTCAAATCGACTGCAATCATGTCCACATTAATGGAAATGCCGCAGTGGGAAGCAAAGGCCATTTCAGCAATGGTGGCGAGCAACCCGCCATCCGAACGGTCATGGTAAGCCAAGAGCTGACCCGCAGCGCGCAATTCGATGATTGCAGTTGCAAGCGCTTTGAGATCATTTGGATCATCCAGATCTGGCGCCGTTTTACCGGATTGATTTAAAACCTGGGCCAGTATGCTAGCGGCCATCCGATTTTTACCACGGCCTAAATCAATCAAAATGAGTTCAGTCTCGAGGGGCTGCCCATGTTCTTCGCGTTGCAACAGCGGTGTGCTGGTTTTGCGTGCATCCATCACCTGTGCAAATGCCGAGATCACCAAGGAAACCGGCGAGATCACTTTTTTAGTGCTATCCCCATCGCGCCACTCGGTTGCCATCGATAAAGAATCTTTTCCTACCGGAATCGATATACCCAATGCAGGGCACAATTCCATACCGACTGCCTTCACGGAGTCAAAGAGTTTGGCATCCTCACCGGGCTTACCGCAGGCCGCCATCCAGTTGGCCGATAACTTCACCGTGTCGAGTCCGCTAATATCAGCCGCCAATAAATTAGTAATGGCTTCACCGACTGCCATGCGGGCTGCTGCAGGCGCATCGATCACAGCGATGGGGGTGCGCTCACCCATCGACATAGCCTCGCCGCGGTAGCCCACATAATCCATCATCGTCACGGCGCAATCGGCAACCGGAACCTGCCATGGGCCAACCAGTTGGTCACGTGCATTAAGACCGCCCACCGTCCGATCGCCGATGGTGATTAAAAACAATTTACTGGCTACGGTCGGTTGCTGCAAAACCCAGGCAATGCATTCGTCTAGCTTGGCGTCGGTGACATCGAGTTCAGTAAATTGCTGCTCAACATGAGTAACATCGCGGTGCATTTTGGGTGGCTTACCGAGTAATACGTCCATCGGCATGTCAATTGGAAAGGCGGTATCCGAAGTGCTATCTATCTTAGAGTCGCTTAAGCGCAATTGACGCTCAGTAGTGGCATGCCCCACCACGGAAATGGGACAACGCTCACGCTCACATAAGGCAGTCAGCAAATCCAAATGGGCTGCATCAATCGCCAATACATAGCGCTCTTGTGATTCATTGCACCAAATCTCTGCAGGACTCATGCCGCTCTCTTCCAGCAGGATGCTACGCAACTGAAAGTCAGCCCCTAACCCAGCGCCATCGGCCAATTCTGGGAAGGCATTGGATA
>DAIPIK010000234.1:0-1733 GCA_036770845.1 Polynucleobacter sp.
AAAAAGCCTCGTCAGAAATTCTACGAGGCTTTTTTGTTGGCCGATCATGGCCATTGTGGTGAATTACTTCACTAGAACAACCGGTTGTTTTGCGCCAGAAACAATCTTTTGTGCAATCGAGCCCATGATCATATCGACAAAGCTACTACGACCTTTCGAGCCCATCACAATCATATCCATTTTCTCTTTATTGGCTAAATCAATAATTTCTTCAGAAATATTGCCACGCTTAATGACCATCGAGTGCTTAATGCCAGCTGCATCCAATACTTTTTGTGCGGGCTTGAGCTCTTTCTCGCTGACTTCACGCAGGTAGTCATCGACTACGCTCTTGGCTACAAATTGCTTTACATGGTTAAGGCCGATATCGTCATGCACATTGATTAGGGTGACGGTGCACTTGCTTTTCAGATCCGCTGATAATTTAGCAACGTACTTGCAAGCATTGATGGCCGATTTTGAACCGTCTACGGGTAACAATATTTTCATGTTTTCTCCTTAAGGATGTTTGTGTGTTCTGGGCGCAGTAATAATTGACGTTAATTCAGTTTAGCACCCACATTGCCCATATTCTTGATCAAAAAAAGCCTTTGTGATTTGATGTGAATCAAATCCGGTGGGTCTTTTTATGTCTATTGCTTAGCGAAAGATTTTTTCTTACTTTATTAGGGCCAAGGCATTTTTAAAGTCAGGGTGCCTGCAGGTCTTGAGCCACTCAAATGCCAGCATTTCAACGGTCTTGAGTGTGGCGCCGGATTCCTTTAGGCGCATAGTAGCAATGGTCTTATCAAGGGATTGGCGTGAGCCGATAGCATCCACGGCAATCGAGACTGCAAAACCGTGCTCAAGCAGTCCAAGCGCAGTTTGCATTAGGCAAACGTGGGCTTCGCAGCCAACCAGTACCAATTGCTTACGATCGGTAGGGATATGGCTGATGAGTCCATCGCTGCAGCCATCAAAGTGAAACTTCGTTACGGTTTTTTGACACAGGGCTTTTAATTCTGGGTGGTTTTCCCCAAGGCCTGCTGGGTTTTCTTCGGTCCCGATGATGGGTATGCCAAGATGCTGGGCAATTTTGGCTAGCCGGATGCATTGGCTGAGCACGTGCGCGTGGTCCTCAATCGCTGGCATGAGCTTGGACTGCATGTCGATAATAAGTAATACAGTTTGATCGGGAGAGGCAAGCATGGCTTTAGTGCCTGATTGTGGTAATTTATCGTGAACGGTTTCATTCTATCCCCACTTCTATAAGGAGTACACCTGCATGCACTCACTCATTCAATACACTCGTCCCGATGGTCAATCGGTTAGTGCTTATCTTGCTGAGCCAGAACAAGGCTCTGGTAGACCTGGGGTAGTCGTTATTCAAGAGTGGTGGGGTTTAGATAATCAGATTAAGGCCGTGGCTGATCAATTGGCTGCAGCCGGATACCGCGCCTTAGTACCCGATTTGTATCGAGGCAAGCTGGCCTTAGAGGCGAAAGAGGCGGAGCACTTGATGGGTGACTTGAACTTCGGCGACGTTGCCTCGCAAGATATTCGAGGGGCGGTACAGCACCTTAAGAAAACTGGCAGTCCCAAAGTTGCCGTCACGGGCTTCTGTATGGGTGGGGCGCTAACGCTATTGTCAGCAGTCCACGTGCCTGAGCTGGATGCAAGCGTGGTTTGGTATGGCTATCCTCCGCTCGAATACGTTGATGCCAGCAAAATTCAGAAACCACTTCAGGGTCACT
>DAIPIK010000235.1:0-1701 GCA_036770845.1 Polynucleobacter sp.
GGGGCGTCGAGATGGCAGTGGGTATCAAGCCACATGCCTTAGTTCGCCTCAATAGGAATGGGGTTTAAGCTGCCGTGGTCCAGGCGCAAAATGCGATCGCAGCGGCGCGCCCGGATAGGATCGTGGGTCACAATCACAAAGGCAGTGCCCTGCTCTTTGGCCACGTCCAGCATCAAATCAAATACGCTATCGGCGGTTTCGGTATCCAAGTTGCCGGTGGGTTCGTCCGCTAAAACACATGCGGGGTTACCCACCAAAGCACGTGCGACAGCAACGCGTTGGCGCTCGCCGCCAGAAAGCTCGCCTGGGGTATGCATGACACGCTTTTGTAATCCGACGGCCGTCAACATGGCATTCGCTCGCTCAAGCGATTCGGCTTTGCTTAATCCTCGGATCCGCAGCGGCAACGCAACGTTCTCCGCCGCCGTGAATTCATCCAAGAGGTGATGAAATTGATAAATAAAGCCAAGGTATTGATTGCGTAAGCGATCCAAGGCGGAGACCGAGAGATGACTTAGGTCCGAGCCCGCTAAGGTCACTTGGCCTGCACTCGGCACATCCAGGCCGCCCAATAAATGCAGCAAAGTACTTTTGCCTGAACCAGATGAACCCACAATCGCCACTTTCTCCGACTGCGCTACATCCAGATCAATGGCCTTCAGTACTTCGACCGCAGTAGCACCTTTGCCATAGGTCTTAGCAAGACCACGCGCCCTTAAAACCAATGCGTGATCACTCATAACGCAATGCCTCCGCAGGCTGGACCTTTGCCGCGCGGCGGCTGGGATAGAGGGTGGCCAAAATGGAGAGGCCAAATGCCATTAAACCTACGGTTAGCACATCATTGAGACGGACATCGGAGGGCAGTTGACTAATAAAGTAAATGTCGCGGGGTAAAAATTGCACGCGGAAAATGGCTTCAATGGTGGGCACAATCACATCGATATTGAGTGCCACTAGCAAACCTAGTCCAACACCGCCGAGTGAACCGAGCAAGCCAATCGCCAAGCCCTGAATTAAAAAAATCCGCTGGATTAAACCCGGGCTTGCCCCCATGGTTCTCAAAATAGCGATATCAGCCTGCTTCTCATTGACGGTCATCACCAAAGTCGAAACCAAATTAAACGCAGCGACCGCAATAATGAGGGTCAAAATAATGAACATCATTTTCTTTTCGGTCTGCACCGCCGCAAACCAATTGCGATTGGAGCGTGACCAGTCAGTTACCCACAAAGCTTGTGGCACGAGACTAGCCAATTGATTGGCAATTTGTGGAGCACGTTGCATGTCATCCACCTTAACGCGCAAGCCAGATGGGTCGCGTAAACGCAGTAAGGCGGCTGCATCTTGCCAATGCAAAATAGCTAAAGAACTATCGTATTCATAATGGCCGCTATCGACCACACCCACTACATTGAGTGCACGCATCCGAGGCATTACCCCGGCTGGCGTCAGATCACCTTCGGGAACAATCAAGTTGACACGATCGCCTAAACGCACACCCAGCATATTAGCTAGCTGCGCTCCCAGTACCACACCAAAACTTCCCGGACGGAGATCTGCAATGTCACCTGCCACAAATTGCTTGGGCAAATCCGATACGCTGCCTTCTTCCGATGGGGATACGCCGCGTACCGCTACCCCGCGCATGATTTCACCGCGACTGAGTAAACCCTGGGAGCTCACCATGGGTGCCACGCC
>DAIPIK010000236.1:0-1684 GCA_036770845.1 Polynucleobacter sp.
GACCAGGCAGAATGGTTTATGGCAGGGCACCAGAATGCGTTACGATTAGATGCGCCCGGACAAATACTGCCTGGCCACCTGCATGACGGTTTTTACTATGCTCTCTTTAAAAAGAATGGGCCATGACCCAGCGCCTTAAGCAACTCTTTCTATCGGTCATTGTGCTGATGGGCCTTGTGCTTGCGCCTGTAGCAAACGCAGAAGGCATTAAGGTCAAGTTTTTTGAGCTTGAGCGCGTAGAGTCTGAATGGTTTTTAAATGCCGCCTTTCAGATTGAGCTATCCCCTGGGCTCGAGGATGCAATTCAAAAAGGGGTGGTGCTGCACTTTCAGACCGAATTTGAGTTAACCCGATCGCGGTGGTATTGGTTTGATGAGCGACCCGTTTTGGCGCTGCGACAAACCCGGCTCTCCTATCAGCCCTTAACGAAGCAGTTCCGCATTGCCTCTGGCGGCCTTACCTTCACGGCGCAAACCATTGCAGAGGCCTTGCAAGTCGTTGGGAGCATTGGCGGTTGGCGTGTAATTGATGGGCCAGGCGTGGACCCCAGCAAGCCTTATTCTGCGGCACTACGCATGAGCCTGGATTTGAGTAAGCTGCCCAAGCCATTTCAGGTCAATGCACTCAACAATAAAACATGGAATGTCTCTAGCGATTGGACCCGCTTTACGTTTACGCCAGATGCGCAATCTGTATTGAAACGACAAGAGTGAGCAGCTTAAAATGAGCTTGTTTCGTTTCGATAGGCCTACCTGGAAGCGCCGCGCACTGCCAATAGCAACTGCCGTCACGGGCATTTTTGCGCTTGCATTGCTGGTGCTGCTATCCACTGCCACTTCAAATACCACCTTTTTCGATAATTACTTTATTTGGCTTTACGCCGCCAATCTGGTGGTTGGTATTTGTTTGTTACTGGTTATCGTGACTTTAGTCGTCGTGATTACCATTCGCTGGAGAAAAGGCCGTTTCGGTACCCGTCTAATTGCCAAGCTTGCGATGATTTTTGGTCTCGTCGGCGTAGTCCCCGGACTGATTCTATATGGCGTCTCCTTGCAGTTCGTGTCGCGCAGCATTGATACTTGGTTTGATGTGAAAGTGGAGTCAGCCTTAGAAGCAGGACTCGAGCTAGGGCGCGCGACATTAAGTACGTCCTTGCAAGAGTTGCAAGAAGAGGGCCGCATTATTGCTGATCAAGTGCAACGCATTCCAAATCAAGCGAGCCCAGCAGAGCTAACCTTATTGCTTTCCCGCATGCGCGATCAGTTTGGCATTCAAGAAATTACAATTTTCAATGCGCGGCAAGCCGTAGTTGCTACGGCATCATCGAGCATGGCGTCGAGTATGGCAGTGGCGCCAAGCGCAGAGATCATGAGCCAGGCCAACAAAGTGAATGGCGTTGGCTTTATAGAAGAGTTGCAGGGCACCCAAGACTATCGATTGAAAGCGGTCATTCCGCTCGTAAAAGAAAAGTCTAGCGGCCAAGGCTTTGGGCTTAGCCTACAGTATCAACGCGAGCTCTGGTACTTGCAGCTGATTAAACGGGTTCCAGACGAGATTACAAAAAACACACTCGCTGTGCAGGCCGCCTATAGCGATTACCAAGAAAAATCCTTAGGCCGAACAGGCCTTCGCCAAATGTACATTGGCACCCTCACGCTGACCCTCTTTTTTGCTTTATTTGTGG
>DAIPIK010000237.1:0-580 GCA_036770845.1 Polynucleobacter sp.
GTCCAAAGGGGCGTACAGAAACGTTAGCATCGCATCGAAAGGATCCCTCTTGCATGTTGCCATCACAAACTCCAAGCCATACCACCAGGCTATGCAAAGCCTTGGCATAGGCTACTGCCTCGGCAGCGCTGCGCATTACGGGTTCGGTCACAATCTCAAGAAGGGGCGTACCTGCTCGATTTAAATCAATCCCACTAGCTGGTTCGCCATTGGGTCCAGTAAAGTTCTCATGAACTGATTTACCAGCATCTTCTTCCAGATGTGCGCGTGTGAGCTGAACCACTTTTACCTCTTGGCCAAGCATAATTTCCAATTGGCCACCGATCACTACCGGTATCTCATATTGGCTAATTTGATAGCCTTTTGGTAAATCCGGATAGAAATAGTTCTTACGCGCAAAAATACTCGCTGGTGCGATAGTAGCGCCAATCGCCAAACCAAAACGAATAGCATGTGCCACCGCCTGATAATTTAGAACTGGCAACACACCAGGCAGGGCTAAATCAACTGGGCAAGCTTGTGAATTGGGTAAGGCACCAAACTGAGTAGATGCTCCACTAAAAATCTTAGAGTGCGTCAA
>DAIPIK010000237.1:590-1681 GCA_036770845.1 Polynucleobacter sp.
GTAATAGTCGCGCTTCAGAAAAATAGTTACCGATCAATTGCATCCCAATCGGCATACCCTCCTTTGAAAACCCGCAAGGGACACTCATCGCAGGCAAACCCGCAAGATTTGTGGAAAGTGTATAGATATCCTCTAAATACATCTGCAAGGGATCCTTCGACTTCTCGCCCAAGCCCCAAGCTACATCCGGTGCCACCGGCCCTAAGATCACATCGCATTGATTAAACGCTGCCTGAAAATCCGCAGCAATGATGCGCCGTATTTTTTGAGCTTGTAAATAGTACGCATCGTAATACCCATGTGAGAGAACATAGCTGCCAACCAAAATGCGGCGCTTAACCTCATCGCCAAAACCTTCACTGCGTGAGCGTTGGTACATTTGTACTAAATCAGAATATTCTTTTGCCCGATGACCATAGCGTACCCCGTCATACCGACTTAGATTACTCGACGCCTCGGCGGGTGCAAGCACGTAATAAACCGGAATGGATAATTTTGTTTTGGGCAAGCTAACCTCGCACACACTTGCGCCCAGAGTATGCAGTGCCTCTTTTGCTAACAATAGAGCTTTGGCAACCTCGGGAGATAAACCATCGGCATAAAACTCTTTAGGCAAACCAACCCGTAATCCTGCCAAGGGCTTGCTTTGATCTTTGTCAGACCAAGTGGCGTTTAAACAGCGTGAATAGTCTTCGCCACTATCTGATAAAGACGTTGAGTCACGCGAATCATGAAAAGACATTGCGCTTAATAACAAGGCGCAGTCCTCAGCTGTCTTTCCGATCGGGCCCGCTTGATCCAATGAGGACGCATAGGCAATCATGCCGTAGCGCGAGACCCGCCCATATGTTGGCTTAATTCCTGTCAGTCCACAGAAAGCAGCGGGCTGACGTATCGAGCCGCCTGTATCTGTTCCTGTTGCAATGGGAGCCAAGCCTGCCGCTACCGCTACGGCGGAGCCTCCCGATGATCCGCCCGACACATGTTTCGAGTTCCATGGATTAAGCGCTGGCCCATATGCCGAGTTCTCATTAGAAGAGCCCATCGCAAACTCATCCATATTGGTCTTTCCAAGACAAACCATCCCAGCA
>DAIPIK010000238.1:0-1680 GCA_036770845.1 Polynucleobacter sp.
ACATCGGTGGTCAAGAGCTGCAGGCTTTGCAGCAAATGTCCGCCTTGCAGGCGGCCGGGTTTAAAACCTTGCTGCTGTGTAAGCCAAACAGTGCAATCCTGCAGCGGGCAAATTCATTGGGATTGGCGGCGACCCCAACACGCTTTCGTAATGCCTTTCATATTCCTAGTTTTCGGCAGCTACTGCAACTCGTGCGGAATAAAGACCCTATAGCGATCGTTTCCCATGGTAGCCATGATGCTTTGCTTTCTGTAATGGTGAGTCGATGGGCCACTCTTTTAGGTGGAAGGCGTATACCCGTTTTAAGGGTTAAAACCTTTCAGCATGGCTATCCATTGTCATTTGCTTATAACCACCTCTTTAGCAAAACGCTGACACCCAGTCACCATTTGCGCTCACTTTTTTTGGTCAATCGGTCGATCAAGCCAAACAAAATTGAGGTACTGTACCCGGGCATTGATTTTTCTGGTTTAGGTCAGGCAAATGGCGTATTACCAGAGCATGTACGTCATTGGCTTGACGCTCACCCGGGTCCCGTGATTTCGCACGGAGCCATTCTGCGGGGTGAAAAAGGCCATCGCGTTATTTTGAATGCCTTGGTGGAAGTAAAAAAGTCGTTTCCAAACGTGCGTTACTTAATTGCCGGCGAGGGTCAGGATAGGCCATTGCTTGAGGCCGAGATTAAGACCCTTGGTCTTGATGACCACGTTTATCTAACGGGGATTTTGCATGAGATTGCACCGCTCTTAATTGCAAGTACGCTCGCGGTACTGCCTTCTCTCATTGAGCCCTTGGGTATGTTTCAGATTGAGGCGCAATATTTGGGGGTGCCCACCATTGCCAGCCGTGTGGGCGGTATTCCAGAAACCATCCTGCATGAGGAGACGGGCTTAATGGTGGAGCCGGGCAAAGTGCGCGCATGGGCTGACGCCATTTGCTGGGTTCTGCAGCATCCAACAGAAGCAAAGCAGATGGCAGAGGGCGGTAAGGCTTTTGTAACTGCGAAATTCTCAATGGAGCGTAATACTGTTGAGCTAATCAAGCTAATACAAGCTTAGATAATTGCAAAGTTATGGCTAGCGCAGAAGCAATGTAGTCCTAAATCCACACAAATTGGTGATTTTCTCGAAGACCGTGTACGGACATGCCATACTCGCGCAGCTCCGCTTGACTGCGGGCAATTTGATGTTGTTTTGTTTTGCGTTTATTGAGCTTGCGGGCAAGCCAGCTTTGATTTAGTAACTTGTAGTTATAGCGATTAGCTAGACCGTCTTTTTGACTCAGGCCACGTTCTAGCTTCATAGCGGTCTGGGTAATCGAGCCAAAGTGGTGCAACCAGGATGAGCCTGTTATGGCAGTTTGTATACCGGCCTTCTTTAGCTCATGAAAGAACAGCGTATCTTCGTAACCCAAGAGTTTGGGTATGGGCTGAAAGTAGCCCACATCCATCCAAACCGATTCATGTACGGCAAGGCAAACAGCATGCTTGCTACCTAAGCGGTTGACATTTTTCATGGTTTGGCTGGCATTGGCACTAAAAGAGTCAAAGTCGTAATCCAGAGGCCCTTCAATCAGCGCCGGACTAATCACTTTCAGATTTAATCTCTCGGCAGTTTGAATCAAGTTTTCGATCCAGTGGGGGGATACCAGCACATCGTTGTTCATGATGATGCTCCACTC
>DAIPIK010000239.1:0-1661 GCA_036770845.1 Polynucleobacter sp.
CCAAACACCAACATGGCGGAGACCAACTGGGGTTGCTGCTCTGATGGAAACCAGGCTCGAAAAGCCGAGAAGGCAGACATCAAACATGCTGAAACACCAATTCCGATGCAGACCCGTCCAATCACCAAGGTCATAAATTGATCGGCGACAGCAAAAATCAGGGCGCCAATAATGGCAAAGCTCATTAATGCCATCTCGGTTGCGCGTGGGCCAAATCGATCGAGGGCCAAACCAACTGGAATTTGCGTCATGCCAAATCCAATAAAGTAGGCTGAAGACAAAAAGCCTAACTCAGTGTGGCTCAGACTCAAGTCACGAATGAGTTCAGGCGAAATCACGGCATTAATCGAACGGAAGGCATACGAGATGATGTAAGCCAAAGCAAAGCTCATGAACACGCGCAATGCATAGCGGCCCTGCAGTGGTAGCTCTATTCCTTGCCGCGGACGGCGATACCAATGCAAATTCATTTATTGCACTCGGAATTCGTCAAAAAATGGATCCCACTTTTCCGCAGTGAGTTCAGACTGAAACGCCTTCGCGTTCGCAGGCGCTACGATCAAGAGCGATTGTTGATAGATGCGACTGCCGCCTTCACCATCGGGTCGCATAATCCAACGTACGCGCATCCAACGCTTGCCACTCGGATTCTGGATTTCAAACAAATAGTCCTCGGCCAGTCCCTTGCTGCGGCTTGGTCCCGCAATTAAATACTGTGAAGGCCGTTTGATTGGTGGAGTTTTAATTGCATTGGCTGACTGCAAGATGGTTTTTTGTACTTGCTCCAGCAAAGCGCCGGCTTGGGGATTAATACTCGATGGCACTGTAATCGTGGTGATCGACATGATCGCATCATCAATCTGCACCACTTCCAGTGTTTGCTGTAACTCTAGTCCAGCATAGGGTAGGGTCCGCTCTGCTTGTTTTGGCTTTTCGGGGAAGAGCGCAGTGTAGCCGAGGCGCTCGGTGTTCACTGTGCGCCAATCCAACTTAGGACTACAGCCCAGAATAACTGCGCTCATTACGATGATTCCGACCGCTTTTACCGAACCTACCGATTGCATTGGCAGGCTGAACATCCTAAGACTAAACAACCCCCGCTCCGTGAGCCTGCTGGTCAGCATGGTAGCTTGAGCGAACCATCGCGCCCACTGCTGCATGGGTAAAGCCCATGGCATAGGCTTCGCGCTCGAACTCTTTAAATACGTCGGGGTGAACGTAGCGCTGTACCGGTAAATGGTGACCCGATGGCGCCAAGTACTGACCAATGGTCAGCATGTCAATATTGTGCGCACGCATGTCGCGCATCACCTCTAGAATTTCGTCATCGGTTTCGCCCAGGCCAACCATGAGTCCGCTCTTGGTAGCGATGGCTGGGAAGCGGACCTTAAACTCGCTCAGCAATAGTAATGAGTGGGCGTAATCTGCGCCGGGTCTTGCTTGCTTGTATAGCCGGGGAACTGTTTCTAGATTGTGGTTCATCACGTCGGGTAAACCCATTTCAATATTCGCCGAAAACACATCCAATGCCTTTTCTAAACGACCCCGAAAATCAGGCACCAATACTTCAATGCGTGTTTTGGGCGACAAACTGCGTGATTGCGAAATGCAATCCACAAAATGCTGAGCACCGCCATCACGCAAATCATCGCGATCGACAC
>DAIPIK010000240.1:0-1652 GCA_036770845.1 Polynucleobacter sp.
GGTAAACATCGCCAGGAGTTTGGAGTGCTGCATACCAGCTGCCAAGGCAAAACGACACGCGATCGCTTAGCTGAAGGCGCGCTGCATTCTGCTGTGCAATGTCCAGTGCAGCTTGCGAGGCATCGGTCGCCACCACCCTCACTTTGGGTTGGCTGGCTGCAATCGCAAGGGCAATTGCACCGGAGCCCGTACCCAAATCAAGTATAGTAAGCGAATGCTCACTCTCATTTATATCTTTATTTTTGTTGAGGATTTGTTGTAATTCATCAAGACCTAGATCGACCAAGAGTTCGGTCTCTGGGCGGGGAATGAGGACCCCTGGACCCACTATTAGGTCGATCGCATGAAAGCCACGCCTACCCATGAGGTAGGCAATTGGCTCCCCTTGCAGGCGGCGTTGCACCAGCAAAACCCACTCCGCTACAAAGGCATCGCTGAGCACCATCTCATCTTGCGTCAGTAAAGCCGACCGGGGTAATTGCAGGTGGATTTCAAGTAAGTGGGCTAGAACCATGCGAGCTTCATTTTTGGGAAGCCGGGTTTCGTTCAGCAAGGAACGCAGGGTCGTCATCAGCGCAGATGAATGCCAGAAGTCATTAGCAAGGGTTAGCTATCGCCAAGGGCTGCGAGTAACTCGGCTTGATGCTCACTGGCCAGGGCATTGCATAAATCATCAATATCACCATCCATCATGGCGTCAATCTTATAGAGCGTGAGATTAATGCGGTGATCGGTAATTCGGCCTTGGGGAAAGTTGTAGGTCCGGATGCGGTCGCTACGATCACCTGAGCCAATCAGGGATTTGCGGGTTTGCGCTTCCTGTTGATGCTGCTCGCGTTGGCGACCATCCATGATTCGTGATACCAGGACTTTCATGGCCTGCTCTTTATTGCGGTGCTGGCTGCGGTCATCTTGGCATTCCACCACGATTCCGGTAGGCAGATGCGTTATGCGTACCGCAGAATCGGTTTTATTGATGTGCTGGCCACCGGCGCCCGAGGCCCTGAAGGTATCAATGCGTAACTCAGCGGGATTAATTTTGACGGCCTCGATTTCATCCGCTTCTGGCATGACTGCTACCGTACATGCCGACGTATGAATGCGTCCCTGGGTTTCGGTTTGCGGAACGCGCTGGACCCGATGTCCTCCCGACTCAAACTTGAGACGGGAATACACCGATTGGCCAACCAGGCGCAGCACTACTTCTTTGTAGCCACCGAGATCCGACTCGGCGGAATTCACCACTTCGATTTTCCAGCCTTGGCGTTCCGCAAAGCGGGTATACATGCGCAATAAATCAGCCGCAAACAGGGCGCTCTCATCGCCGCCAGTACCCGCCCGAATTTCTAAAAAGACATTGCGATCATCATTTTCATCTTTGGGCAGCAAGGCCTTTTGCAGGCTGGCTTCTAGCTCAACCATCTTCGCTGCTGCTGCCTTTTGCTCCTCGTCAGCAAAGACTTTCATCTCAGGATCTGCGCGCATGCCTTCGGCTGCAGCCAAGTCCGCTTCCGCTTGACGATACAAGCCAAACTGCTCAACAACCGTTGCAATGTCCGAGTGCTCCCGCGTTAATTTGCGATAAACGTCCATGTCTTTGGTGGACTCTTCAAGCGTTAACAGGGAATTTAATTCAGCCAAGCGAGTATCAA
>DAIPIK010000241.1:0-1628 GCA_036770845.1 Polynucleobacter sp.
GGCGCTGAAAAGTAGGCTGATTGGCAGTGAAAAAACCAGCGCCCATGAGATGACGATTTTCGGTTTCATGATGGCGGAAAGCTTTGCACCCTCGACATAACCGACAGCAGCGCAAACACAAGCTGCGATCAGCAGGCCATCGAAATAAGAAAACTGTCCGGCGCCTTGCATCAACGCGTAGAGCAAGACTAATCCCGTGCCAACGAGTGAGCTCAGCCAAAACCCAATGGATGGACGTTCTTTAAAGCGCAGGGCGCCCAGCACGGTAGTGACCAAAGGCAAGATGCCCAAGATCACTGCGCCATTGGACGAAGGGCCATGCGTCATCGCAATCGTAATAAATAAAGGAAACCCAAAAACTGCCCCAAACGCAATCCAGGCAAATCCAGGCAGGGCGGCGCGGCCAGGCAAGGGTGCTCGGATCGTGATGAGATATACCAAGGCCACCAATCCTGCCAGGGCCGCCCGACCAAACACAATGAAATAAGGGTCAAGGACTTGAACTGCTATTTTGCTCACCGGCAAGGTCAAACTAAAGATGGCTATGCCACCAAAACCGATCAACATGCCCTTGGTATCACTCTTCACTGGATTCCCTTGTGTGTATTCAGTACTATACCTTTTCAACTTCTATGCAGAGCAATACTAAAACCGGAGCAATTCAATGGCAGTGCATGTGCTTGGCTTAATCGAACTTCAGGACCCATCGGCGTTTGAAGAATACCGCAAGCAGGTTGGCGCCACGGTAGAACAATATGGCGGGCGCATTACACAGCGCGGGCTGCGTGGCGATGTATTTTGGAATGAGCTTGAATGTAAGCCCTTCTCTGCTTACGTACAGCTCGAGTTTCCCGCTGCAGTCGATGCCCAGCGCTGGGCCGCCAGCCCAGAGTACCTCGCCTTACTGCCAATTCGCAATCAGGCCATGCAGTTAACCTTGTTTAGCGTGCTACCCAGCGCCTGATCCCCAAGGGTAACTACGCTTTGCCCATAACGATATTCAGGGCTAGACTAGTGCCCATACAATGCTGTCATTCAGAGTTGAATTAATAAGGATTATTCATGCCCGTTATTACCAATATTGAAGACTTGCGCGTACTGCACCAAAAACGCACGCCCAAGATGTTTTATGACTATGCGGATTCGGGCTCGTGGACAGAATCCACTTACCGCGCCAATGAATCGGATTTTCAGAAAATTAAATTGCGGCAGCGTGTTGCTGTCAACATGGTAAACCGCACTACCAAAACAACCATGATTGGCGAAGAAGTGGCCATGCCCGTTGCATTGGCTCCAACAGGACTAACCGGCATGCAATATGCCGATGGGGAAATTCTGGCAGCCAAAGCAGCAGAAAAGTTTGGCGTGCCTTTCTGCTTATCAACGATGAGTATTTGTTCGATTGAAGATGTTGCTGAGCACACCACAAAACCATTTTGGTTTCAGCTGTATGTCATGAAAGACCGCGGCTTCATTGAGCGTTTAATCGAGCGTGCGCGCGCTGCTAAATGTTCTGCCCTTGTGCTTACTTTGGACTTACAAATTCTGGGTCAGCGCCATAAAGATCTAAAAAATGGTTTGAGTGCACCTCCTAAACTAACCATTCCCAACATCATTAACATGATGAC
>DAIPIK010000242.1:0-1615 GCA_036770845.1 Polynucleobacter sp.
GTCGATGACATCATTACCGTCGATACCGATGAAATTTGTGCCGCCATCAATGACGTGTTTACCGACACGCGCAGTATTTTGGAGCCTGCGGGCGCACTCGCCATTGCGGGCCTGAAGAAATACGTCGAAAAGAAAAAAGTAAAAGACAAGACCCTGGTTGCGATTGCATGCGGCGCCAATATGAACTTCAGTCGCCTGCGTTTTGTAGCCGAGCGCGCCGATGTGGGTGAGTTTCGGGAAGCGGTCTTTGCCGTCACCATTCCAGAAGAGCGAGGCTCCTTCAAGCGCTTCTGTCAACTGCTTGGTAAACGCAACGTCACGGAATTTAATTACCGCATTGCTGATCAAGCCAAAGCGCATATTTTTGTTGGCATTGGTACGCAAAAATCTACCGATAGCGCCGAGATCGCCAAGCACTTTATTAAAGCGGGATTTGCGACGATTGATTTAACCCACGATGAACTTGCTAAATCGCATCTACGGCATATGGTCGGCGGTCACTCTCCTTTGGCACACGATGAAATGTTGTACCGCTTTGAATTCCCTGAGCGCCCCGGTGCCTTGATGCGCTTTTTAACCAGCATGGCGCCCAATTGGAATATCAGCTTATTTCATTATCGCAACCATGGCGCAGACTACGGTCGCATCCTCGTTGGCATTCAAGTGCCCAAGAATGAGCAGAAGCAATTCCAATCCTTCTTGGCTTCCCTCGGCTACCCGCACTGGAATGAAAGTGCGAACCCTGCTTACCAGCTGTTCTTAAAGTAACGGAACGAATGTCCTATAGCCTTACCGGAAAGCTCGTTGTCGCGATTTCATCACGCGCCCTCTTTGACTTTGAGGAAGAGAATCGTCTGTTTGAAACCAGCGATGACAGCGCCTATATGAAGCTGCAACTGGATCGATTGGCCATGCCAGCGCAAACGGGCGTTGCCTTTCCGCTGGTACAAAAACTACTGGCCTTTAATGATGGTGACGAGCAACGCGTCGAGGTGGTGATCTTGTCCCGCAATGATCCAGTCAGTGGCTTGCGTGTATTCCGCTCTGCAGAGCATCATCAGCTTCGCTTGGAGCGCGGCGTATTTACCCGCGGCAGACCGCCTTACCATTACTTACGCTCACTGCAGGCGAATTTGTTTTTATCGGCCAATGAAGATGATGTGCGCGCTACGATTGATGCTGGCTTTCCGGCGGCACGCGTCTACCCCGAGTCCAGCAAAACCGCCGAATCACATCCCAATGAAATCCGCATTGCCTTTGACGGTGACGCCGTTTTATTTTCAGACGAAGCAGAGCAAGTATTTCAGAGTAGCGGGTTAGAGGCATTTGTTGATCACGAAAGTAAAAAGGTGGCGATTCCATTGCCACCAGGCCCCTTTAAACCTTTACTGGAAGCGCTGCACCGCCTGCAAAGTCAGTCTGGAACAAAGGCTTCCCATGGCATGCGTATTCGGACTGCTTTAGTTACTGCCCGCTCTGCCCCCGCGCATGAGCGCGCTATCCGTACCCTGATGAACTGGGGCATTGATGTGGATGAGGCGATGTTCTTGGGAGGCCTTTCCAAAAGTGAGTTCCTCCGCGAATTCGAGCCCGATTTTTTCTTTGATGATCAAAC
>DAIPIK010000243.1:0-1534 GCA_036770845.1 Polynucleobacter sp.
CTGGGTCAGCAATGGTTACGCAGACGTAATCGTTGATCTCATCATCGAATATCCACAACTCCCGCATCTTGACTGTTTCTTCTGCAATCTGCGCCACATAACGGTTGACACCCTCAAGGCTCAAGTTGATGTTGCCGTAGATGGTGGGGTTAGTAGCTGAGGTAATCACCCGGTCAATGCCGCCTGCACTGCTTTCTGTTTGTTGCTCAGAAAATGTGATGCGCTGCACCAATTCATCTCGCTTGGGGTGGCTGTAGAGGCGTGAAAAAAGCTCACTGCGGGTCATGTAATACTCTTGCACCAACGCTTCTTGGCGGTCTGTGTAGGGCGTATCCTCCCTTAAAACACCCATTACAGAGGGTTCTACCATGTAAGGATGGATGCCATTGCGCCAAATAGGTTTGATAAAGGTGCTGCTAAAGCAAAACGACCAGTTAACGGCCTGCCCAAAGACTTGATCGGTGTTGCTGTTGAGCCAATAGTCGTAAAGTGCCTTGGTTAGGACGGGCACCATCTTGTGAAACTGGGTGGGTTGGCTTGCACCAATGTTGATAGAGAACCGAGTGCTGTCTGCCGCATACATAAAGGCTGAAAGCTGGTCAATGTGCGGGAAGATTTTGTTGTACTGGGCGGGAGATTCCTCTGGGCCAGCGCCAAAGAGGTAGTAAGAGCGCAGTCCGTCATAGCCTGTCTTGCGGTTTTCAAGAGACACCATGCACTTTTGCATAATGTCGATGTAGAAAAACTCTCTTTGGAGTGGGTCGCTTGGGATTCTCATTTTTTCATCTGCAAATTCTGATGGTCAGCAATGTAGGAGCCTACCTTTGGCCCTGAGAGCTTCGTATCTTGTTTAAGCGCCCCGATTCCACTTACATTCTCGCCAGCAACGGGCTTAAGGTTAAACCCTGAGAGGTCACCCGGACTGCCCCATTTGGGAGCAAAGGGGTTCTCGGGCTTTTGAGCAGCAAACCTTGGCGGTTGCGCTTCGCCTTCTCGGACTGATTTAACATCGCTCATATTAAAGTCCATTGCCAGTTGTTTTACCGTCTTGTCGCTGCCCTTGGTGCGGTCTGACATCATTCCGGGCGGCTGCAAAAACACCTGTTGCACCTCCGTGCATCCGTGAGGACACACGGCTTCTCGTGATTCAAAATACCCGTGCGCCGGGCACTTATAGTCATGCACTACGCTCATACTAGCCCCTTTCTTGCTTAGTCATCAAGTCTTCGTTTAGAAAAATCATATTTATTACGCAAACCGATAGCAATTTTGAATCCATCGCCCGTTTTTTCAATGCCCATAGAGCGCCTGTAGACGGGCTTGGGCTTAGGGTGGTAGCCAATGAAGCGTTTGCCAAGGATGTCCATACGAGGGCCAGCCTCGCCTTTTTCAAGGGCAAGCAGGGCTTTGGAGACTTTGCGCTGACTGCTCTCCGTAAAGGTGTCTTTCCTGTCCCTAAGTACAGCCTCGAAATGGCGATAGTTCATGCAGGCAAACTCGGCAAACATTTTCATGGAGAAACCTTTGCGTCGAT
>DAIPIK010000244.1:0-1525 GCA_036770845.1 Polynucleobacter sp.
CCCAGGCCGGAAAGGCTGCTTTAGCGGAGGCAACAGCCTCGTTGACATCGCTCTTACTGGCGAGCGCAACGCGCCGAGCAACTTGACCGCTGGCGGGATGGTAAACGTCGCCAAAGCGACTATTGCTGGGCAGGTGCAGGGCGCCGCCAATAAAGTGCGCAATATCGTCTTTGGAATCAAATGGGGGGGTTTTATTGCTTGTCATAGGGCTTTCGGCTGTTGGACTGGAACTAAATGTAGTTTGGTGGTTTGTTTCGGGCAAATACCTTGGTTTATGCGGTAAATCGGGTGTTTAGTCCCATGAAGTGCCGAACTGAACCTGGAATCCCATTATTCTATCGCTATCGCCTATGTTTAGCTGTATTCCTCACTATTCGTCACGAAAAGGTTTTTTCAATGAGTCTGCTCTTTTCCTCCTACACCCTGGCATCCCCGAAGGGTGATTTGACCCTGGCAAACCGCATCGTGGTAGCGCCAATGTGCCAGTATTCCGCAGTGGACGGCCGCGCCATGGATTGGCACCTGATGCATTGGGGCAACCTACTCAATAGCGGTGCAGGGCTATTCATGATTGAAGCGACTGCCGTGACAGCCCAAGGGCGCATCACGCCAGCTTGCTTAGGTTTATGGGATGACGCGACTGAAGCGGCCTTAAAAGACAAGTTAAGCCGAGCGCGTACCTTGGCACCAGCCTTACCCGTTTTTATCCAGCTCTCGCACGCTGGTCGCAAGGCATCGAGTGCAACCCCCTGGGAAGGCGGGCAGTTACTGGCAGAAGAACAGGGCGGCTGGGCCATCTGCGGTCCATCGGAGATTCCGCAGTTACCGAATGAACGGACTCCGCATTCCATGAGTACAACTGAACTGCAGGCGATGATTGATGCATTTGTGACTGCAGCCCTGCGTGCTGATCGCATTGGCATCGACGGTGTGGAATTGCACTGTGCACACGGGTATTTACTGCACCAATTTTTATCGCCGATTGCAAACCAACGTAGCGATGCCTATGGCGGCTCTTTTGAGAATCGCATTCGCTTTCCATTGGAATTATTTGCAGCTGTTCGCAAGGCGTATTCGGGGGTGCTCGGCTTGCGTCTTTCGGCTTCCGATTGGATTGATGGTGGTTGGACTATTGAAGAGTCAACCGAGTTTGCTGCTCGCTTAAAAGCGGCGGGTGCCAACTTTATTCACGTCTCATCGGGCGGCATTTCCCGGCAGCAACAGATTGCCATTGGACCAGACTACCAAGTGCCTTTTGCGAAAGCAATCAAAGCGCATGCAGGCTTACCTACGATTGCTGTGGGATTAATCACGAGTCCGCAGCAAGCAGAGGCCATTTTGGAGCGAGGCGATGCAGATCTGATTGCTCTTGCAAGGGCCTTTCTGTATAAGCCGCGCTGGGCGTGGGAAGCGGCAGCAGCCCTTAAGGGCGAAGTGCATGCCAGCGAGCAATATTGGCGGTGCTTACCTGCCGAGGCACAGGCAGTATTCGGTAATGTGCGTATTGGCCAGCGTTAGGCTTGGG
>DAIPIK010000245.1:0-1518 GCA_036770845.1 Polynucleobacter sp.
ATCAATCAAAATGCGGTCTTTATGGAGTGCTTCATTGATGAGCTAGCAGAGTATGCCGGCGTTGATCCAGTGGAATTTAGACGCAAATACTCCGCAAACTATCCCCGTAATCTAGCGGTACTCAATGCCGTTGCTGATCGCATTGGCTGGACTAAGCCAGCTCCAGCGGGCGTGTTCCGTGGCATTGCGCAGCAAAAGTCGTTTGGTAGTTGGGTTGCTGCGGCGTGTGAGCTATCGGTTACCGATGGCAATAAGATTAAGATTCATCGGATCGTTGCGGCAACCGATCCAGGCTATGCAGTAAACCCAGCACAAATTGAGCGTCAAGTATCG
Source organism: Polynucleobacter sp. (assembly GCA_036770845.1). Lineage (GTDB taxonomy): Bacteria > Pseudomonadota > Gammaproteobacteria > Burkholderiales > Burkholderiaceae > Polynucleobacter. The sequence continues at coordinate 334 of DAIPIK010000245.1, forward strand.
GGCTCATTTGTATATGGCTTATCTGCTTTGTTTGAGGAGGAGTGCACCGTCAAGAATGGCCGCATTGAGCAAACCAATTTCGATACCTTTGGTTCGATCCGCTTAAAACAAATGCCACCCGTAGAGACCATCATTATTCAGGGCGGAGGTAAGGAGTGGGGCGGCATTGGCGAGCCTACTATTTCTGTGGCGGCGCCGGCTGTATTAAATGCGTTCTACAGAGCTACCGGTAAGCGTTTACGCACGATACCTCTGAAGAACAGCGGTATTACGCTGGTCTAAGGAATGCGATATGGGGCTGCGCTAGCGATCAGTACGCTGCTGGCGCTCCCCATCTTTTCTCAAGCTCAAGTTGTTTGGACTGGCGATGCGGTACAGACGGCATTAAGTCCGAATCCGGGCGATCCCATCAAGGGGCGCGCGATTGTGACGAGTCGCCAAACCGGCTTATGCATTTTGTGCCACAGCGGCCCCTTTCCGGAGGAGCGATTTCAGGGCAATCTAGCGCCTGATCTGCGATTAAGCATTGCCAATTTAAGCGCGGGGCAGTTGCGTGCACGCCTGGTTGATCCGGCGCAATCGAACCCCAACACCATCATGCCTGCCTACTTTAAAATAGAGCATCTTCAGCGGGTTGCGCCGCAATTTGCTGGGAAGACTGTTCTCACTGGGCAAGAAATTGAAGATGTGCTTGCTTATTTATTGACGATTAAATCACCATGAATCAGCGCCGCCAATTTATTGTTTCGCTCACTGCTTTATCGCTCTGTCCTTGGCAAAGCGCAAGTGCGACACCCAGCGAGGCCATGCAGGCAATGCAAGCCATTGTCGGTAAGAACCCGGTTAATACCGGACGGGTTTATTTTGAGCTACCTCCTTTAGTCGAAAGTGGAAATTTAGTTGCTATTAAATTTTCAGTCGATAGCCCAATGACGCAGGCGAATTATGTGCGTGCAATCCATATTATTTCCGAGGCTAATCCGTCAGCCAATGTAGTAACGTGCTATTTCACGCCCTTGTCGGGTAAGGCAGAAGCCAGTACGCGCATTCGCTTGGCTGACTCACAGCGGGTATGGGCTTTAGCGCAAATGAGTGACGGATCATTTTGGCGCACCAGTGTCGATACCGTCGTCACCCTTTCGGCATGCACGGAGATGATATGAGTCGATCTTCCAGGGCCGTAGT